>CAZDCN010000063.1:0-8626 GCA_964503945.1 uncultured Caldilineales bacterium | reverse complement strand
ATTGTGAGCAAGTCAATGAACGCGATCAGGGGGGTGCGGGTGCGGGGGTTTTCCTTGCGCCACTGGTAGTAGGTGAGATAAAACCCATAGCCTTCGATCCAGCTCCCCACTACCACCAGGGTGACGCCGATGTAGAAGGCGGGGTGCGCCTTCATGGGGGGATAGAAGGTGTAGAGCACGCTGGCCTGGTTCAGCAAGATGGGCACGGCCGCGGTCACCAAACCCACCACCATCATCCACCACCCCACCGCGTTCAGTTTGGGATAGCGCAGGGGGCGTTTCAGGCCGTAGATGATGGTGAAGGTGAGAAAGCCGGTGATGAAGAAGGTGGTCCAGATCAGCGCGTTGAGCACGCCGTGCAGGGTTAGGCCCTCATAATAGGAATGGAAGATGGGATTCAGGAATCTGTCGTAGAAATTCCATCCGGCATGTTCCATGGCCTGGAACGGACCGAAAAGGCTGCCGATGGCCAGCGCGGCCACCGCAAAGATGAAATGCCAGCCAATGAACCGTTTTTCTTTGGCTGTCAGTGGATAGACATTCGCACTCATAATCTCTCCTCGAAAAAAGTCGAACCGATGAATAGACGAAGCGTGAGATGCTTACGGAACCACCGTGACTTTGCCATACATGGTGGCGTGGGCGATGCCGCAGTATTCCGTGCAGATGAAATCATATTCGCCCGGCTCATCGAATTTCACTTCCAGGCTGGAGACCTGGCCGGGGACGATCTGCATGTTCACATTGGTGTTCTGCAGTTTGAAGCCATGCTGAACGTCCCGGCTGGTGACGTAGAATTTGACGATGGAGCCGACGGGGACGGTGATCTCACGGGGGTTGAAGGACCAGGTTTGGGCGACGATGTAGGCTTCATAGCGTTTGGGCGCCACTTCCTTCAGGCCGGGTTCCGCGAAGGTGCTGCTGGCTTCCAGATTCGTGGGGTCCACCCGCGCCACGGGATCGGGCACGCGCACGCCGAAGGAAAGTCCGGCCACGGTGATGGCTCCGAAGAAGACGATCAGCATGAGAATGCTGACCAGGATCCATGTGCGTTCATAGGGATCGATGTGCATCGATTCGTGTTTGTTAGCCATAGAAAGTCACTCCTCTTGAAAGCATGATCAGGAAAACTGAGCCCCAGAGAATGAGAATCAGCAGAAAGAAGATGGCCATGATGACGGCCGTCCCTTTCGGGTGTTCGAAGGGTTCATTCCCGTTGTCGGGCAGCTTCTCATTGGACATACTTTTTACCTCCTCGGTGGATGATGGGGAACGCTATAAAGCCTCGATCAAAGCATCGATGGTGATATCGGTGAGTTGTTGACGCTGATAAATGACGATTTTGTTTTCATCGAGAATGACAAACAGGATGCGTTCGGGGATGCGCTCTTCGGCGGCCACCTCTTCCAGATCGGCCATCATCGCTTCGGCAAACTGATGGTCGGCGATCAGCGCGTCGGGCCGCAGTTCCTCGATCATGGGTCGCGCCTCCGACCAGCTTTCGGCGGAGCCGACGATTTCGACATCGGCCCTGTGATCTTTCAGCGCGCGCACCAGGCCGTCGTGAAACATGCCGCGACTGACCAGAAGAACCCGAGTGCTCATGCTTCCATTATAATGGAGGTCTCGCCCGCGCGTCTTCACCCCGCCCGGCAGAATCTCTTATCCCCAGGTATACAAAAGCATGTCTTTTTTTTATCCAAATGGATTACGCCATCCGGCTATCTTCCCCGGTCAGCCCGTGGCGTTCCGCCCAGGCCGCGGCCTGGGTGCGGCTGCGCAACCCCAGTTTATCCAGAATGTGCCGGAGATGGGCCTTGACGGTGTGGGGCGAGATGGCCAGGGCCGCGCCGATCTCCTTGTTGCTCATGCCGTTGGCCACGTAGCGCAGGATGTCCCGCTCCCGTTCCGTCAGCACATCCTCCGGCCGCTGGCGTTTGCCCTGAGAGAGAGCCACGAATTCATCGAGGAGTTTGGCCGACATGGCGGGAGAGATCACCGCTTCGCCCCGCTGGATGCGATGGATGGCGTCCACCAGTTCATCGCTGGTGCTGCTCTTCAGCAAATAGCCGCGCACGCCCGCCTGCACCGCCCGAAACAGCGTTTCCCGATCCTCAGACACGGTCAATAGCAGGATGCCCAGGTCGGGATAACGCTCGCGCAGCCGGCGCGCGGTCTCGATGCCATCCATGCCCGGCATGTTCACGTCCAGCACCGCCACATCGGGCCGATGGTTGTGGATGGAAGCCAGCGCTTCCTGGCCGCTGCGCAGACTGGCGACGACCTCGATGTCCTCTTCATCATCCAGCAGCCGCGTCAGCCCTTCGCGAAAGAGATGGTGGTCATCAGCCAGAAGCACTCGGATCATCGCAGTCATCCCTTGTCCACGATATGAGGCAGGGCGTCTTGGGGGACCTGCATCGGGTCGTACGCGGTTTCCACGGGCAGGGGGGCGGTGACGATGATGGCCGCGCCCCGGTCCGGGCCCGTCATCACCGACAACCGTCCGCCGATGCTTTCGGCCCGCTCCCGCATGGAGGTGAGCCCGAAGCCCGCGGGTTTGTTTTCGACCTGTCGGGGCGTCTCGGGGAAGCCGATGCCGTTGTCCGCCACCCGCAATTCCAGGATGCCGTCGTTCAGGGTGAGGTGGACGTCCACATGGTCGGCCCGGGCGTGTTTGCGCACGTTGGTCAGGGCCTCCTGGGCGATGCGCAGCAGTTGCAGCGAGATCTCGGAGGGCGCGGTCAGGTCGGGGGGGTGGGCGGCGAAGGTCGTCTCGATGCCCGTCTGAAACGCGAAATCCTCCACATAGTTGCCCAGGTTTTCCGCCAGCCGGGTGGGGTCTTCCCAGCGCAGGCGCAGCCCTTCGATGGCCTCCCGCACATCCATGTACGCGGAGCGCACCACCTGGCGCATCTCGGGCAGCTCCCGTTCGATCTTTTCGTACTGCCCTTTCTGCAAAAAACGCTCCACCCGTTCCAACTGGAAGCCGAGATAGCCCAGGGTCTGGGCCAGGCCATCGTGGAATTCCCGGGCCAGCCGATAGCGCTCCCGCAGCATGGCCGTCTGTTGCAATTCCTGCGAAAGTTGGGCGTTGCGCAGGGCCAGGGCGATCTGGTAGGCGAAAGTCTGGAGCAGGTCGGCGTGCTGGGCATGGAGGCCCTGGGGGCGTTTCGCGCCCAGGAAGAGCACGCCGAAGGCGTCGCCTTCGCTGATGAGCGGCAGGGCCGCGGCGCTGCGCAGTTGGGCCTCGTGGTTTTCGGGCAGCGATTGGATGATGAGGGATTGATCGGCGTAGGCCCGTTGGGCCAGCTGTTGGGCGAACCCGAACCGGGGCGAAGCGAAATCGCCCAGGCCCTGTTGGGCGAGACACACCCATTGCTCCAGCGCGTCATCATAAAGGAAGATGGCACCCGCCTGCGCCTTCCAGCCCAGGATTGCCGTCTGCAGGGTTTGAGACGCCAGTTCGGCCAGGGATTTGTGGGTGCGGGAGGCGTCATCCAGGGAGTGGAGGGCTTCCATCTGGCGTTCGCGAGCCCGCAGGCCTTCCACCGCGAAGGCGATGACGCCGCCCAGGATGTTGAGCAGATGCGCCTGCTCTTCCTTGGGCCCGTCGGCCGAGGGGAAGTAGGCGGTGAGGATGCCGATGCGCTCCTGATCGGTGTGGATGGGAAGGCACATCAGGGACTGCACCCCATCCTGCCGGGCCTCCTCGGCCACGCCCACAAACAGAGGACAATCGCCATCCACGTGCGCGTGCAGCGTGCTGCATGTGCGACAACGCTCCGCAGCGACCCCCTGCCCGAGGTAATCGCGAAACGCTCGGGCGTATTCGTCGCTCAATCCCCAGGACATGGCCAGATTCAGGGTCTGCTGGTCCTCGTCGAAGGTGACCAGGGTGGCGGCCTGAGCGCCCACCAGTTCGGTAGGCGCCTGCACCGCGACCTTGTACACCTCATCCTCATTGGGCGCGGAGGCGATGTATTGCCCCATGCGGTCCAACGCCAGCAATTTCCGATGGCTTTCCTCCAGCTCCGCGAAGGCCTGGCGCAACTCCTGCTCCGTTTCCGACTGTTTGGCGGCGTTCCGGGCGATGTAGGTCAGCCCCCACCCCACCGCGATGCTGCCGCTGACGGTGTACACCAGCACCTCCAGCCACCAGCCCAACGGCGAATGCAGCGGCCGGATCACTGTCTGCACGAAAAGCTGATGCAGCGCGGCCAGGGCCAGCACCACCATGGGCGCGTTCCACCGCAACAGCCGTAGTTGTTGGTGCAAAGGCTGTTGGCGGAGATGCTGCCAAAGGCCTGCGAACTTGCCTCGCATGCCCAAAACTTTACTCGAATTGCGCTTTTCTGTCAATTCGATTCGAACGCGTCCCTGGCGTATTCCGTACTGCGTATTCCGTAATGCGTAATGCGTACTGCGTAATGCCTTGAGTTTTGCGCAATACGAAATACGCAATACGTCCCTGGTTGCCTCGGCCAACGTGGCTGCCAAAGCCTTTTCGCAACCGATCGCAAGTGGCAGGTTGCAAGTGGCAGGTAAAGCTGCGCACGTTGGCTTGCCATCTGCCGCCTGCAAACCTGACTTTCATTTTGTTTTTTCTATTTGTGTTTCCTATCCGTGGTTCTCCCTATCAGCGGGTTATTTTCAATATCCGCCTTTCTCGAAATCCTCTCCCATAGGGTAAACTTAATCCATGCTGCCTACATTCTCACCCAAATTAACCGGCCTTTCCATCAGCGTCGGCTCCTTTCTGCCCCGCATCTTGCTGCCCAGCTCCGAAGGCATGGAGATGGCTCCCATCGACATGGCAGAGCCGGGGGGACTGGCCGTGTGCATCTACAATCCCGCGGCCGTCAACCCCTTTCCCCTGCCGCCCCCCGGCATGGACTATCCCGCGCGCAAGGCCATGCTGGACGAGCGGCAGGCGCGTCTCTATGTGATCAGCGGCCTGCCCGTCGCCAGGTTGAGGAGCTGGCGCGAACAGGTCGGATTGGACATCCCCTTTCTCAGCGACGAGCAGGGGGCATTTGCCATCGAGGTTGGCGTTCCCATCAAGCAGGTGGATGAACGCAATTTCCGCACCCATGCCGCGTTCATCCTGCACGAAGACCGGGTGTTGGCCATTTTGCTGGAAGCGGACCTGGCCCATCACTTTGAATGGATTTTGGCCGCGCTGGATGTGGCCGAAGGCCGCGAGCCGGGCCGATACGACCTGCCCGACCAACCGACCTACGACGCATCCTCCAATCCATAAAACATCAATGTCAATGCTTCCTCGTTTGCTTGGATTGCGAACCTATGTGGAGGATGTGACCGCCGCGTGCCACTTTTGGCGGAGGCATTTTCGACTGGGTTTTTTCCAGGAGGAGGGGATTGGGCGTCTGCAGCTGGGGGAAGTGACCTGGGAATTGTGGCCCGGCGGCCGGTTCTGCGGCACGCGCGGGCCTCATGGCGCGCTGCCCGTCTTCGCCATCGATGATTTCAGCCGCGCCCGCGGGCATCTCCTGGCCCACGCCATCCCCATCGTCTTCGAGGAGATGATCCCCGGCCTGAACCTGATGGTCTTTCTGGACCCGGACAACAATCCTTTTGAACTGGCTCAGGAGACCGACCCGGACGCGTGGGATATCGCCCAGCGCAAGGAGCTGCGCGCGAAGCGCCGTCAGGACGCGCCCAGCCGGGAGCCCATCCCCCTGCTGGGGCTGATGGAGCTCACCCTCTACGCCCACGACATCACCGCCAGCGTGCGGTTTTGGCGGGACCTGGTGGGG
This sequence comes from uncultured Caldilineales bacterium, assembly GCA_964503945.1. GTDB lineage: Bacteria > Chloroflexota > Anaerolineae > J102 > J102 > M2005. The sequence goes on along the minus strand of CAZDCN010000063.1, from coordinate 2,846 downwards.
TTGCCGGTGGGGCTCTCTTACTTTGCCCACGTGCATCTGGTGGCGGAAAACCTGCCCGTGGTGCTGCGCACCACCCGCTGGCGTTGCAAAGCGCCCGAGCAGCCTCATGGCTCCGAGCCGGTGTTCGCCGTCCCCGACCCTGCTGGGCTGGCGGCCCGTCTGCGGCAGGCGGGATTGGAGCCGCAACCCGAGGGGGAAACGGGGTTCGTCGCGCGCGATCCCGCGGGCGTGCGGGTGCATTTCCGGGCGTGATTTTTTCACTCTGTGCAATTTGGCGCGAAATCCTTTCTTGGGGTATACTCTAGCCCGTTCGAGCAGGCTTTCACGCGCGCTTTTCTCACCGACAACTTCATGCGACGTCAGAATGCAACGACGCATCCTGAGTGGGTGCATTTCATAATAAAGCTTATCATTCTCGTCGGCTTGACCCTGCTCTTGCCGCTCTTTTTGGGCGTAGCTTTCGACATACTTGCGGATTCCGCTCCCCTGGGGACGCTGTTTGGCATGCTCTCAGGGATTTTTCTGGCGACCATCCTGATCATTCGCACTATCCAAACGCGTTATCTGACCCTTGCTCCGGTTTCTGAAGCCGAAAACGAAGAAAAAGGAGAATCGTCCTGATGAGCAAATTGCTCCGGCCGAAAAATCTCGCCATCCTCTTGGGCGTCTTCGCCCTGCTGGTCATCTCCATCCTGTTCGTTCGCACGCCGTTGCCCACCATCCTGTTGCCCGGCGAAGCGATTCCCGGATGGAAGATCGGTAGTTTTCAATTCACCAACACCTTTGTCGCCACCATCATCGCGGACATCGTCGTTTTGGCGTTGAGCTTTCTGGCTGTGCGAAATATGCAGGATGTGCCCGAAAGCAAGTTGCAGAATCTGTTCGAGTGGATTTATGAGATCTTTGAGGGGATGTTGACAGACATTGGCGGCAAGGAAAAGGCCCGAGCCTGGGTGGGCGTCTTCCTTACCTTGCTGCTTTTCCTCCTATTCGCCAATTGGATGGAGTTGGTGCCTGGGATCGACAGCATTGGCGTGATTGAGCCTCTGGAGGTGGCGTATGCGGAGAAAGGCGTGACGGTGGGATATCACACCAAAAACATCGGCCCATTCATCACCCTGACCAGCGAGCAGGTCAAGCTCACGGATGCGGAACGGGAGGCCATTAAAAAGGAAGCGGAGGAGGCCGAGGCCTCTGGGCACGCCTATCATCCCGAATCCCCCAAAGGTTATGTGCTCACCCCCTATGTGCGCGCAGCCACGACCGATCTGAACCTCACCATCGGATTGGCGCTGCTGGTGGTCATCTGGAGTCATGTCATCGGCTTCCGGCGGCTGGGGGCGAAATACGCCCGCCGCTTCGCTTTGCCTGTGATTACAGGCATGAAGCCCATCGATCTCTTCGTAGGCCTCTTGGAATTCATTTCCGAGTTCGCCAAGATCATCAGCCTCAGCTTCCGGTTGTTCGGCAACATCTTCGCCGGGCAGGTGCTGCTCTTCGTCATGGCCTTTTTGGTTACCTTCTTGCTGCCCCTGCCCTTCTTTGGGCTGGAACTCTTCGTCGGCTTCATGCAGGCTTTCGTCTTCGCCATTCTCACTTTCATCTACTTCGAGCAAGCCACCCACAGCCATGCGGGTGATGAGCATCACTAAATGATTGATGATTAAAGTTTAACGATCACGGCCCTTGCGGCATACTGGCTTTCATCGATCATCCATCCTCAAGGCGTTTACCAAGTCCCTTTCCGGACTTTTCTCACGTCAACAGACCTTTTCATCATCTTTAACGGAGGACATACTTCATCATGATTGAAATCCTTTCTCCCGGTCTCGCAATCGGTTTGGGCGCCATCGGCCCCGGCATTGGCATCGGTTTGCTGGTCATGGGCGCTTTGCAGGCCATGGGGCGCAACCCCGAGGTCGCCGGCGAAATCCGCACCAACATGATTCTCGGCATCGTCTTCGCCGAGTCCATCGCGATTTACGCTCTGGTCGTGGCTCTCCTGTTGCTGTTTGTGGGCGCGCCTGGTCTGCAATAAGACCGCCAACTCGACATCGTATTCGCCCGTACAGCTCAAGGAGGTTGATGTATGGCGGCTTTAGGCCTGAATTTCAATTATTTATTGTCGTATATCGTCAATTTCTTTCTCCTCTACTTTTTGCTCAAAAAATTCGTCTTCCCAGCCGTTTCCAAGATGCTGGATGACCGCAAGAAGCGCATTGCGGAAGGGCTGGCCGCGGCGGACGTGGCCCGCCGCGAGGCGGAGGAAGAGCGCAAAAAGCTGATGGCGCAACTGGAAGCCGAACGCGCGGAAGCTCAAAAGCGCGTGGCCGCCGCCTCCGCCCAGGCCGAGAAGGTGCGGGAAGAGATTTTGGCTCAGGCCCGCCGCGAGGCCGAAGAGATCAAGACCCGGGCCATCGAGGAAGCGGAGGCTGAGAAGCAGCGCATCCTGGCCGAAGCCCACAAGCAGATCGCGGAGCTGGCCATGCTGGCCGCGGAACGCGTCGTGCGGGAAGGGCTGGATGAGAAAGTCCAGCATCAGATTATCGAAGACTTCCTGTCTCAAGTGAGCCTGAACTGATCATGGAACGAACGCCTGAAGCGTACACCCGAGGCATCCTGGCCGTCGCATTGGATCCCTGGCTTGAGGGACTGAATGCTGTCCATGTCGCCTATGCGACCGACGCAAAGCTTCGGGGCGCAATTGATAATCCCACCATTGAAATCACAGATAAACTGGCGCTTCTGGATCGCGTCTTGCCCAAAGGCGCTCCCGCGGAGTTGCGCAATTTCCTGGGCGTTCTCCTCTCCAACAACGATTTCGGCTTGATTGATGAGATCGTCCA
>CAZDCN010000062.1:0-8806 GCA_964503945.1 uncultured Caldilineales bacterium | reverse complement strand
CCGCGAGGGCGGCCGCACCGTGGGCGCTGGCGTCATCACCGAGATCCTCGAGTAAGCAAATTCCTCTCTCCGGGGGCGGGTCGCCAGGCCCTCTCCCGGAGATGACTCTCCCCCGGAAGGTTAGCGAATGGCTAAGCAACGGATACGCATCAAATTGAAGGCGTACGATCACCGAGTTCTCGACAGCTCCGTGCGCGAGATCGTGGAGGCCGCGGAGCGCACCGGCGCCCAGGTCATCGGGCCTGTGCCTCTGCCCACCAAGCGCGAGCGCTTCACGGTGATGCGCTCGACGTTCATCGACAAGGACTCACGCGAGCAGTTCGAGATTCGCACCCACAAGCGTCTGCTGGACGTGATCCCTTCGGGCAGCAAGACCATCGACAATCTCATGCGGCTGTCGCTGCCCGCGGGCGTGGATATCGAGATCGAACTGTAAACCCGAGGTCGGATGTCATCCACATCGCTTCGGCATGTGAGGCGGGATGGCGGACATCGGACGTTGGACATCTTGAATAAAGGAGGTTGGGAAGCGGAATGATGAGGCGCTTTTTGCCGCTGGCATTTCCCTTCCCGCAAAAAGACTTATGAAAGGTCTTATTGGACGCAAACTGGGCATGACCCAGATCTTCACAGAAGAGGGCGTGATGGTTCCGGTGACAGTGCTGGAAGTCGGCCCCTGTTATGTGACCCAAATCAAAACGCCCGAGAGCGACGGCTACGCGGCCGTGCAGCTCGGGTTTGGCGAAGTGAAAGAAAAACGTCTCACCGGCGGCGTGCGCGGTCATCTGAAGCGGGCCAATGCGCCTGCCTTGCGCACTCTGCGTGAGTTCCGCTTGCAGCCCGAGGAGCTGGCCGAGTTCAAACTGGGCCAGAAGGTCCTGGTGGACCTGTTCAACGAGGGTGACCTGGTGGACGTGACCGGCATTTCCAAGGGCAAGGGCTTTCAGGGCGGCGTGAAACGGCACAACTTCAACCGCCAGCCCAAGACCCATGGTCAGTCGGACCGGGAGCGAGCGCCCGGCGCCGCGGGCGCAGGCTCCACCCCCGGCCGCGTCTACAAGGGCAAGCGGATGCCCGGCCACATGGGCCATCAGCGCGTCACTGTGCAGAACCTGAAGGTGATGCGCGTGGACCCCGAACGCAATCTCCTGGCTGTGCGCGGCGCTGTGCCTGGTCCCAAGAACGGCGTGGTGACCATTTCGCTCGCACGCAAGAACAAAGTCCAGAAAGCGAGGTAGTGAACGATGCAGGCGCCATTGATGAACATGCAAGGTCAGGAGATCGGTGTGATCGAGCTTCCTGACGAGATTTTCAATACCGATGTGAACGAAAGCGTCATGCACCAGGCGTTGGTGCGGCAGCTGGCCAACCAACGTCTGGGCACGCACAAGACCAAGTCCCGCGGCCAGGTGAGCGGCGGCGGTCGCAAGCCGTGGCGGCAGAAAGGCACGGGACGCGCCCGGCAAGGCTCCATCCGCGCGCCTCAGTGGCGCGGGGGCGGCACGGTCTTCGGGCCCCAGCCTCGCTCCTACGCCAAGCGCATGCCCCGCAAGATGCGGCGGCTGGCCCTGCGCTCTGCGTTGACCGTCAAGGCCCAGGCTCGGGAGATCATCGTGCTGGATGAGCTGACCATGGACGCGCCCCGCACCCGGGACATGGCCGCGGTGATGGATGCGTTGGGCGTCGAGCGCAACGCGTTGCTGCTGCTGCCCGAGGCCAACGACAACGTGGAACTTTCCGCCCGGAATCTGCCCTATGTGAAGACCCTGCGCGCGAATTATCTCAACGTGCGCGACCTGTTGGGCCACCAGGTCATCATCATGCCCAAACAGGCCATCGAGGTCATCGCCTCCTTCCTGGGCGCTGAGGATTCCGAACCCGTCGCGGAGGAGGAATAAACCATGCATCTGTACGAAGTTCTGAAACGCCCCATCCTCACCGAGAAATCCCTCCGTCTGGCGGATGAAGAGAACCAGTATGTGTTCGAGGTGGACCGCCGGGCCAACAAGGTGTTGGTGAAGCAGGCCGTGGAGGCCCGTTTCGGCGTCACGGTCACCAACGTGCGCATCATCAACATGAAGCCCAAGACCCGCCGGCGCAGCCTGCGCCAGACCGCGGTGCGGAAACCGGGGTGGAAGAAAGCCATCGTCACCCTGGCCCCCGGCGATTCCATCCAGCTCTACGAGGGCGTGTAATCGTTCATCATTCATTGGCGGGCGGCTAAAGAAGCAAGTATCGCCCCCATCGTCCCCGACTCGGACGACAGCTTACCACAAGGAGTCATCCAACTATGGGTATCAAAGTCTACAAGCCGACCACGCCCGGTCGGCGGGGGATGAGCGGGTACACCTTCGAGGAAATCACCCGCTCGAAACCCCACAAACCGCTCCTGCGCCCCATGAAGAAAAAAGCCGGGCGCAACAATCAGGGCCGTCTCACGGTGCGGCATCGCGGAGGCGGTCACAAGCGTCGCTATCGCCTCATCGATTTCAAGCGCGACAAGCACGGCATCCCCGCGCGGGTCGATTCCATCGAATACGATCCCAACCGCACCGCCTTCATCGCCTTGCTGGTTTACGCGGATGGCGAGAAGCGCTACATTTTGGCGCCGTTGGGCCTGCAGGTGGGGGACACCATCATGTCCGGGCCCGACGCGGAGATCCGCCCCGGCAACGCTCTGCCCCTGGTGAACATGCCTTTGGGCACCCTGGTGCACAACATCGAGTTGCAGCCGGGCAAGGGCGGGCAGCTTGTGCGCTCCGCGGGCACGTACGCGCAGCTCATGGCCAAGGAAGGCCGCTACGCCACCCTGCGTCTGCCCAGCGGCGAGGTGCGCAAGGTGTTGTTAAACTGCATGGCCACCGTGGGCCAGGTCAGCAATCCCGAGCACAAGAACATCAACCTGGGCAAGGCGGGCCGCAAGCGCTGGATGGGCCGTCGGCCCGAGGTGCGGGGCTCGGCCATGGACCCGGCCTCTCACCCCCACGGCGGCGGCGAAGGGCGCTCCCCCATCGGCCTGCCCGGCCCCAAGACGCCCTGGGGCAAGCCTGCTCTGGGCAAACGCACCCGCCGCAACAAACGCACCGATCAGTACATTGTCCGGCGTCGCGGCAAGAAGCGCCGCTAGGAGGAATTCGACTATGTCCCGGTCTCTGAAAAAAGGTCCGTACATCAACCCCAAACTGCTCCGCAAGATCGAAGAGATGAACCGCAAAGGCGAGAAGCGCGTCATCCGCACCTGGTCTCGCGCCTCGACCATCTTCCCGCAGATGGTGGGCCACACCATCGCTGTGCACAATGGGCGGCGTCATGTGCCCATTTACATCACCGAGAACATGGTGGGGCACAAGCTGGGCGAATTTGCGCCCACGCGCTTCTATCGCGGTCACATCGTCAAGGAAAAGAAGAGCAAAGCGCGGCGCAAGTAGCCGGTAGCAAGCAGCAGGCGGCCAATGGAAGCCTGTAGCTTCTCCTTTGGCGCCTGGCGCCCCGAAGAAAGAGGTATTGAAAATGTCCTATCTGGTTCAATCCAAACGCAAATACGTTGGCATCTCCGCCCAAAAGGTGCGCCTGGTCATTGATGTGATCCGCGGCATGCCCGCGCTGGAGGCGATGGACGTGCTGGCGCACATGCCCCAGGCCGCGGCCAAGGAAGTGCGCAAGGCCCTGGAGTCGGCCATTGCCAACGCAGAAGAGAATGAGAGTATGGCCCCGGAGGACTTGTGGATCGCGGAGATCTACGCGGATGAGGGGCCCTCTACGAAGCGATATCGTCCCGGCGCGCGCGGTCGAGTGAAACCGATCATCCGCCGCTCCTCCCATATCACCGTCAAGCTTGAAGAGCGATAAGTCCAAGGAGGCGAATTTTGGGTCGCAAAGTCCATCCCACCGGGTTCCGACTCGGAATCACCAAGAAACACCTGTCGCGCTGGTACGCCGAGGGTCAGGATTACACCCGCCTCATCGCCGAAGACCGCGCGATTCGTGAAGAAATCTATCAGCGTCTGTCTCATGCAGGCGTTTCCAAAATCGAGATCGAACGAGCTCCCAAACTGGTCCATCTCACCATCCACGCGGCCAAGCCCGGCGTCGTCATCGGGCGCAAGGGCGTCACGGTCAGCCAGTTGCGCAAGGACCTGGGCGAACTCACCGGCAAGCGCATCAAGATCGACGTCGAGGAGATCAAGAAGCCCGAGCTGGACGCCAAACTGGTGGCCGAAAGCATTGCCGAACAGCTCAGCCGCCGCGTGGCCCACAAGCGCGCCATGCGCCGGGCCGCGGAGCGCACCATGAAGGCGGGCGCCAAGGGCATCATGATCCGCCTGGGCGGGCGTTTGGGCGGTTCGGAGATGGCCCGGGTGGATGACATCCGCATGGGCCGCATTCCCCGCCACACCCTGCGCGCGGACATCGACTACAGCGACATGGTCGCCCGCACCACCTACGGCGTCATCGGCATCAAGGTGTGGATCTACAAGGGTGAGATTCTGCCCGGCGAGCCCATGACGGTTTAAAGAAGCGAGGTAACGCATCATGTTAATGCCCAAACGTATGAAATATCGAAAAGTGCATCGCGGGCGCATGCGCGGCAAGGCCTGGCGCGGCAGCACCATCGCCTTCGGCGAATACGCGTTGCAGGCCACCGAGCCCGCCTGGATCACCAGTCGACAGATCGAGGCCGCCCGCCGCGCGATCGTGCGACACATCCGCCGCGGGGGCAAGCTGTGGATTCGCATCTTCCCCGACAAGCCCGTGACCAAGCGCGCGGCCGAGACCCGCATGGGCTCCGGCAAGGGCGCGGTGGACCATTATGTGGCCGTGGTGAAGCCGGGCCGCATCATCTTCGAGCTGGCGGGCGTGCCCGAAGAGGCGGCGCGAGAAGCCTTCCGTCTGGCCTCGCACAAGCTGCCCATCGCCACCCAGTTCGTCAGCCGCGGCGAGGAGGGACACTAAAATGAAAGCATCTGAACTGCGCGATCTCACCGATGGCGAACTCCAGGCGAAACTGGATGAAGCTTACGAAGAACTCATGAACCTGCGTTTCAACCTCTCCATTGGTCAGCAGAAGAACACGAACCGGATGAAAGAGGTGAAGCGCGACATTGCTCGCATCAAAACCATCCTGCGCGAGCGCCAGTTAGCAATGGAGATGGAGTAACATGGCCCGAGAAATGAAGCGAGTGCTGACCGGCGTCGTCGTCAGCAACAAAATGGACAAGACCGTGGTCGTGCGCGTGGCCCGCACCTTCCGTCATCCCCTGTACGGCAAGGTGGTCAAGGTGCACAAGAAATATCACGCCCACGATGAGAACAACAGCTGCCAGGAGGGGGACGAGGTGCGCATCCTCGAAACCCGTCCCCTGAGCAAGACCAAGCGCTGGGTGGTCATCGAAAACATGACCCAGAAGCGGCGCGAGGCCGAAGCCGCCGCCTGAGCGGACGTCGGCTGGAGGCGACCCGGGCGTTGGCCTTTCGTCCCTCCATCACGCCTCGCGCAAGCATCCGATATTAGGAGAAGTAGCCATGATCCAGCAAGAATCCCGCCTGAAAGTGGCCGACAACACCGGCGCCAAGGAGATCCTTTGCATTCGCGTGCTAGGCGGCTCCAAGCGGCGTTATGCGTCCGTGGGCGACATCATCGTCGCCACGGTGAAGCAGGCCGCGCCCGGCGGTTCGGTGAAGAAAGGCGATGTCGTGCGGGCCGTGGTCGTGCGCACGGCCAAGGAAGTGGGCCGCAAGGACGGCAGTTACATCCGCTTCGATGACAACGCCGCGGTGATCATCGACGCCAACAAGAACCCCAAAGGCACCCGCATTTTCGGGCCGGTCGCTCGCGAATTGCGCGAAAAGCGCTTCATGAAGATCGTCAGCCTGGCGCCCGAAGTCTTGTAAGGTAGGTGAGGCAAGATGAGTAAAAAGCAATCCACGCAAAAACGACAGCCCAAACTGAAAATCAAAAAGGGCGACCTGGTCGAAGTCATTGCCGGCAACAGCAAAGGCGAGCGCGGCGAGGTGAAGTCTATCATTCGCAAAAAAGATAAATTCGGCAATTATGACCCCAATCGCGTGTATGTCATCGTCAGCGGCGTGAACATGATCAAGAAACATCAACGCCGCACGGGCGATGTGCGCACCCAGGTTGGCATCATCGAGCGCGAAGGCCCCATTCACATCTCCAACGTGATGCTGGTGGCCCCCACTGCCGGTCGTCCCACCCGCGTGCAGGTGCGCGCGGAGGGCGGCGAGAAGGTGCGTTACAGCGCCAAATTCGATGAGTTTATCGACTAACGGAGAAAAGATATGGTTCCCCGGTTGAAAGAACGCTACCAGAAAGAAGTCGTTCCCGCTATGATGGAGCGCTTCGGCTATAAGAATGTGATGCAAGTGCCCAAGCTCGTGCGCGTGTCCGTGAACATCGGCCTGGGCGAAGCCTTGCAAAACCCCAAGGCCATCGAGTACGCCACCAATGATCTGACCGTCATCACCGGCCAGAAGCCCGTGGTGCGCCGCGCCCGCAAGTCCATTGCCACCTTCAAGCTGCGCGAGGGCAATCCCATCGGCGTCAGCGTCTCCCTGCGGGGCCGCCGCATGTGGGATTTCCTGGACCGGCTCATGAACATCGCGTTGCCCCGCCAGCGCGACTTCCAGGGCGTCAGCCCCGACGCCTTCGACGGGCATGGCAACTACAGCCTGGGCCTGCAGGAGCAGCTCGTGTTCCCCGAGATCGACTACGACAGCATCGACAAGCTGCGCGGCATGGGCGTCACCATCGTCACCACGGCCAAGACCGACGAAGAGGGCCGGGAGCTGCTGCGCCTGCTCGGCATGCCGTTCAAGAAGAAGTAGCTTCTAACTACTCAACTCCCCCACCTCAACGATTCACATTCAGGAGTCTTTTCTGCATGGCCAAGAAATGCATGATCTATCGTGAACAGCGCCGCAAATACAAGGTGCGCGTCCGCAATCGCTGCAAGATCTGCGGTCGGCCTCGCGGTTATATGCGCCGGTTCGACATGTGCCGCATCTGCTTCCGCCACGAAGCCCTGCGCGGCAACATCCCCGGCGTGGTGAAATCCAGCTGGTAAACGCACGCACAGCGATAACACGCAACGCACGAAAGCAAACAGGAGAAATCCACCTATGATGACCGATCCCATTGCGGATATGCTCACCCGCATCCGCAACGCGGGCATGGCTGGACACAAAACCGTTTCCATGCCCAGCTCCAAGATGAAACTGGAGATCGCCCGGATCTTGAAGGAAGAGGGCTTCATCCGCGGGTATGACCTGCAGGATGTGAACAAGCCTCAGCCCACCCTGCGCATTCATCTCAAATATGACGAGAACGGCAAGCCCGTCATCGCCGGCCTGGAGCGCGTCAGCAAACCTGGACGCCGCATCTACGCGGGCCGGAAGGACATCCCCTGGGTCCGCAGCGGCCTGGGCATCGCCATTGTCTCCACTTCCAAGGGCATGATGACCGGTCGTCAGGCCCGGCGGGAGGGCGTAGGCGGCGAGGTAATCTGTTACGTTTGGTAAACCTCAGCAGATGACAGGGATGCGGTGGCTCCCGCCGAGATGCACTGTCACTGCGATATCGTTTGGAGGAAATCCATGTCCCGTATCGGCAAAAAACCGATTGACATCCCCGAAAAAGTCACCATCGACATCGGGAAAAACAACAAAGTGACGGTCAAAGGGCCCAAGGGCGAGTTGACTCGCACCTTTCACCCCGACATGACCATTGAAATCAAGGATGGCCAGATTTTGGTCCATCGCCCCACGGATCAACGCCATCATCGGGCGCTGCACGGCCTCACCCGGGCGCTGCTGGCCAACATGGTCATCGGCGTCAGCCAGGGCTTCGCCAAGGAGTTGGAGATGGTGGGCACGGGCTATCGCGCGATCCTGAAAGGCAATGCGTTGGACCTGAGCCTGGGCTTCTCGCACCCCGTGCTGATTGAGCCGCCCGAAGGCATCACCTTCGAGGTGGCCAAGAGCGGACGCGCCTTCACCGTGAAGGGCATCGACAAGGAGCTGGTGGGCGAGGTCGCCGCCAAGATCCGGGCGTTGCGCCCGCCTGAACCTTACAAGGGCAAGGGCATTCATTATCGCGGCGAATACGTACGCAGGAAAGCCGGTAAGGCTGGCAAGAAGTAAAAAGGAGACTCATCATGAAAACCCATCCCCGTCGTGTCGCCCGCATTCGTCGGCACCAGCGCGTGCGTCGTCGCATCTCTGGCACCGCGGAACGCCCGCGCATGGCCGTTTATCGCAGCCTGAAGCACATCTACGTGCAATTCATCGATGATGAGGCCGAACCCACGGGCCGCACCCTGGCCGCGGCCTCTTCGCTGGATCCGGACTTGCACGACGAATTGCAGGGCAAGACCAAAACCGAGATCGCCAAAATCGTGGGCCAACGGGCCGGCGAACGCGCGAAAGCCGTTGGCATCGAAACCGTCGTCTTTGACCGGGGCGGCTTCCCCTACCATGGCCGCGTGAAGGCCCTGGCCGAAGGCGCCCGCGAAGCAGGACTGAAGTTCTAACAAGGAAGGAAATCACTATGGCGCCTAGAAACGATCGTAGTCGCAGACAAGAAATTCAAGATGAATTTGAAGAGCGCGTGGTGGACCTGGCCCGCACCGCCAAGGTGGTCAAGGGCGGTCGCCGCTTCGGGTTCCGCGCCGTGGTCGTCGTGGGCGACGGCAAAGGCCGCGTGGGCGTGGGCGTGGGCAAGGCCCGCGAAGTGCCCGAGGCCATCCGCAAGGGCTCGGAGCAGGCCCGCAAGAACCTGATCACCGTC
>CAZDCN010000061.1:0-8813 GCA_964503945.1 uncultured Caldilineales bacterium | reverse complement strand
GGTCAGCAACTTCACCCAGTGGCTGGCGGTGCATCTGGCCCAGGAATACACGCCCAACCTGCGGGTCAACGCCATCGCGCCCGGCTTCTTTCTCACCGAACAGAACCGCTTCCTCCTGCTGGACGAGGAGGAGAATCTCACCCCGCGCGGGCAAACCATCATCGATCACACGCCCGCGGGCCGTTTTGGCGCGCCTGAGGACCTGTTGGGCGCGGTCTTGTGGCTCCTCTCCCCCGCGTCCGCGTTCGTCACAGGCGTGGTCATCCCTATCGACGGCGGCTTCTCCGCGTTCAGCGGGGTTTAGGCCGCTTCCTCCTCGGCCAATCGTTCCGCCAGCCACACGTTGACCAGGGTTTCAGGCAGCAGTCCAACAGTTCGAGCTCGCGCTTCGATTTGCTTATACAGTTCAGGCTCCAAGGTGATTCTCCGCCGCCGCACAGCTCGCACTTCAAAAGACCTCTCTTCTGTTTGGCTCCAGAAATCGCCGAGATCGTGTGAATCCCAGAAATCAGCGATTTCCTCAATCGTGTGGGCTTTGGAGATGCCCGTCAAGGACGTTTTACTTTCGCTCATAGCGTTGACGTTCTCTTTTCGTCATATCTCGGGCGCTCAGAATAAGCGCTGAGTTGTCGGATTTATGGATGAAAAATACGATGAGATAACGTCCAGCATCTGTTTGGCCACATGCGCAATAGACATCTTCTCCAGGCCTGATGCCTGATTCGACAAAACGATATCGCGGTGAATTGAAAAAGATATCCTCGACTTCCTCTTGTGTGACTTGATGCTTGACAAAAAGTTTCTCAATGATGTCCGGAAGCCAAAGAAAGGAATCGATACACATCGATAAGTCCAATCTTCGAATCAAAAAGAAGCTGATAGCATTATTTTACCCTGTCCGTCCATCAAACGTCAAACCTCTATTTCATCCCATCTTCTTTTTAGGACTTGCTTATGATTGGCAGTGGCGATATTCATACGCCTTTAACGGCGGAGGAAGCCCGGGCGATCATCCAGCGCGGGCTGGCGGGCGCCCGGCTGGAGGGCCAGCGCGTCCTCGTCATCATCCCCGACAGCACCCGCAGCGGGCCCATGCCCCTGATGTTCCGCCTCATCCACGAAGCCCTGAGCGGTCGGGTGAAAGCCCTGGACTTTCTCATCGCCCTGGGCACGCACCAGCCCATGACGCGGGAGGCCATCCTCAAGCATCTGGGCGTGACCGAGGCGGAGATGGCCGGGGAATACGCGGATGTGCGGGTGTTCAATCACGAATGGATGAAGCCCGAAACCTTCGCCCAGTTGGGCGTCATCACCGCGGAAGAGCTGGCCGAGCTCAGCAACGGTCTCTTCCGCATGGATGTGCCGGTGACCATCAATCGCATGGTGTTGGATTACGACCGACTCATCGTGTGCGGGCCCGTGTTCCCCCACGAGGTCGCGGGCTTCTCCGGCGGGACCAAGTACTTTTTCCCCGGCATCGGCGGGAGTGAGATCATCAATGTCAGCCACTGGCTGGGCGCGGTCATCACCTCCTACGCCATCATCGGGGTGAAGGAGACGCCCGTGCGGGCCATGATCGACCGGGCCGCGGCCATGATCCCCACGCCCACGCTGCTCATCGCGGAGGTGGTCCAGGGCGATGCACTGCACGGGCTCTATGTCGGGGAGATGCGCCCGACATGGGAAGCCGCGGTGGACCTTTCCGCCCAGCTCAACATCATCTGGGTGGACCGCCCCTACAAGCAGATTCTCTCGGTCATGCCCGAAATGTATGACGACATCTGGACCGCGGCCAAGGGCATGTACAAGCTGGAGCCGGTGGCCGCGGACGGCGGCGAGGTCATCATCTACGCGCCCCACATCACCGAGATATCCTACACCCACGGCAAGATTTTGGATGAGATCGGCTACCACGTGCGGGATTACTTCTTGAAGCAATGGGACAAGTTCAAGGATTATCCCTGGGGCGTGCTGGCCCACGCCACCCATCTCAAGGGCATGGGAACTTACGAGAACGGGGTCGAACGCCCGCGCGTCACCGTCACCCTGGCCACGGGCATTCCCGAAGAGCGGGTGCGGCGGGTCAATCTCAACTATCGCGACCCCGCCACCATCAACCCCGCCGATTTCGCCAACCGCGAGGACGAAGGCATCCTTCTGGTCCCCCACGCGGGCGAGATGCTGTATCGGTTGAAGCGTGAGGCGTGAAGCGTGATGAGCCGACGCTACGGTCGACCTTCCTCTTTGGCTTTGCGCAGTATCTCGTCTGTGAGATAGGCATTGGCCATCTTTTCCCGCAACGCCTTCGCTTCTGCCAAAAACTTCTCTACATCCAGTTCGCCTGTATCATCCAATCGATCTGCTTCGATGGCGGGCTCTACATCCTCGACCTTGGACATGGCTGCGAGAAAACGTTCCCGACTTGCGCGTCTGGCCCGTTCTGCAATGTATGCCTCGACTTTCATGGCCGCCAATTTTTCGGCTGTAGCCAGCGTGATAAATTGATTGATGGAAATGCCCTCTTCCTTTGCAATACGACGGATCTCGTCGTGAAGGGAGCGTGGCAAGCGCAAACTTATAGTGCTCATCAGATTTCTCCAAGTAGTCTCAGAAATTGTTTTGGCGTCAATACGCCCAGGCCGAAGCGTTCAGCGCCCTGAAAATGGCGTGTGTTGAACGACACAATGACATCGCATTGACCTGCGACTGCCAATTCTAAAATCATTTCGTCGGCAGGGTCTCGTAAGTATGGACGCCACGAAAAGTAAACATGCTGTGTGAAGGATACGGCACAAACATAATCGAGAATGGCTTCCAGATCCTCAGCGTCCAAAGCGGTCTCCGCCAACATCCGCGAAGCCACAGCTTCATACTCCAGAATGAGTGACGTCGAGATCAGCGTCTCAAAACGACCGCTGTCAAGCATCAAAAACAACCGATAGCTGGCTCCTCGCTTGGAGCGCAGAGCGGCAATAAAGACATTCGTATCGATGACAATGCGAGGAATAGCCATATTGGCATTTTATATGGTATTACCTACAATGTCAATCCATCTTTCACTCACTAATAATCATGGAATTCAATCCTACTCCCGATCCTGTTCCCCAATCTGAACAGACAGCCCATGAGCTGGCGGCGCTGACGGGCATGCACGTATATCCCCAATCGGTGCTCTCCGCCCGAGACGCCATCTTCGCCCTGGGCAGAGAGGGCCTGGACAAACGTCTGGTCGTCCTCAGCGCCCGGCCCCTGCCCGGCATCCAGGGCGTCGCCCGGACCCTGGAGGATGGCCGGGTATTGACCGTCGCTCCCACGGACGCGGCCAACGCCGCGGCCCTGCGGGCGCTGCTGCCCCACCTGCGCCCCCGTCGCTTGGGCCTGCAAACCAGCGCGGGCATGGGCGACCGCCTGGGCGTGGCCACGCCCGGCCACGCCCGCGCCGCGCGAGGCACGGGCGTCGCGCCCATCTTCGCCCAGCAATCCATGCGCGAGAACGCGCGCACCGGGCGCACGCCCCAGCAGGTCATCGATGACGCCATGTGGGGCGTCTTCCAGGAGGGATGGCTGGAGGGCTACGGCGCGGACGCAGATCATCTCAAGACGCCCGAGCACATCGACCTCTGCGTGGCCGCGGGCTACACCTTCTTCACCATCGATCCCGGCGACCACGTGAACAACGCCGCGCACACGGCCCTCATGCAGGACCTGGTCGCGGGCCTGGATGAAGGCGTCCCCTGGGCCGACCTGGACCTGACCAAAGCGCAGCTCTACGACCTCTATCTGAACAAGACCTTTTCCGTCGAGGAGTATGAACTCACCTTCTCGCCCGAGGTGTTGGTGCGGGCCGTGATGAAATATGGCCGGGCCATCGCCCACACCGCGCGCATGTATCGCCATTTGGCCTCCCTCACCGACGATTTCGAGCTGGAGGTGTCGGTGGATGAGACCGAAACCGTAACCTCGCCCGAGGAGCACTTCTTCTTCGCCAGTGAGTTGAAGCGCCTGGGGGTGCAGTGGGTGAGCCTGGCCCCCCGCTATGTGGGCGAGTTCGAGAAAGGCGTGGATTACATTGGCGACCTGGACGCGTTCGAGGCCAGCCTGGCCCGGCACGCGGCCATCGCCCGTCATCTGGGTCCCTACAAGCTCAGCATCCACTCCGGCTCCGACAAATTCAGCATCTACCCCGCGTTCGCCCGTCAGACCCGAGGCGTGGTGCATCTGAAGACGGCCGGAACCAGCTATCTGGAGGGGTTGCGGGTCATCGCGCGGGTGAATCCGGCCCTGTTCCGGTCCATCCTGACCCTGGCCATGGAACGCTATCCCATCGACCGGGCCACCTATCACGTCTCGGCCGAGCTGGCCCACATCCCGGATCCCGCCCGCGTGCCCGATGCCGAGCTGAATGGCTATCTCGATCAGTTCGACGCCCGCCAGGCGCTGCACGTCACCTATGGCTCCGCCCTGGACGCGTTCGGCGAGGAGATCATCCAGACCTTGCGGGCCCATGAAGAAGCCTACTACGACGCGCTGGAAATCCACTTCCGCAAGCACCTGCAGCCCTTCGCCGCCACCCTGCCATCATCGTTGCGCTGACATTCCCCAGGAGAAAATCATGCCCAAAATCTACGTTGCCGGCCCTCTTTTCACCGAAGGGGAGCGCTGGTTGCTGGAAAGAATCGATGCAGTCTGCCGGGAGGCGGGTTACGAAACCTATCTTCCTCACCGCGATGCGGGCGTCTTCGACCGGGACAGCGATTCCTCATTTTTCTTTCAGCAGGATCTCCAGCGCTTGCAGGAGGCGGATGTGGTCGTGGCCGTGTTGAACGGCAAGGATGTGGACTCGGGCACAGCGTGGGAGCTAGGCTATTTTTACGCCCTGGGTAAGCGGGCTGTCATTGGTTATCTGCACGATTCCCGGCTTCCTCATCCCCGGGCGCAGCTCAACCCCATGATTGTAAACAGCCTGAAGACCCTGGTCCATGACCTGGAATCCCTGGCTCAATCGCTTTCACACAAAAAGGCGTAACGAAAGCTTACGAAGTAGGGCCGTTGGCAAGATTGCCCGAGGACGCAACCGACTAGATGCGTGAAACGTGGTCTGTGGCATCCTCGCGTTTCACGCATTTTGGATGTGCGCGCCAAATTGCTTATCACATTTCATCGTCGGCGCACTGCCGCCCGGGAGATACTCAAGATAAAAGGATTGATTAACGGAAGAAGCGGGGCGGGGAATCTACGGGATAGGCTACGCGTCCGGCTTACCAGTCAGGTTGCAAAGATTCGGCGCGGCGAAAAACCAACTACCTCCTAACGGAATAACAAAAGGAAATTAACAGCTTCAAATTTATTTCTTTTTGGATTTCATTATTTCTCCAAAAATGTGTTGATTTATTTGCAGATTTCACCTAAAATTATTCTAGCAAGCAATGGTCACTCAGCTCGATTCCATCCTTTTATCCAAAGGAGACGCGTCATGTCCGATCAATCGACTTTTCCCAAAACCATGGGCCAGCAGTTTGGCCGTCGTTCCTGGGCAGAGCCCTGGAAGATCAAGATGGTGGAGCCCATCCGCCAGCTCCCCCGGCCCGGGCGCGAGCGGGCCATGGCCGAGGCGGGTTACAACACCTTCCTCCTCCGCTCCGAGGATGTCTACATCGACCTCCTCACCGACAGCGGCGCCAGCGCCATGAGCGACCGCCAGTGGGCGGGCCTGATGCTGGGCGATGAGGCCTATGCCGGCAGCCGTAATTTTTATCATCTGGTGGAAACCATCCAGGAATATTACGGCTATCAATACGTGGTGCCCACCCATCAAGGCCGGGGCGCGGAGCACCTCATCAGCCAGGCTTTGATCAAGCAGGGTGATTATGTTCCCGGCAATATGTATTTCACCACCACCCGGCTCCATCAGGAGCTGGCGGGCGGAACCTTCGTGGATGTGATCATCGACGAAGCCCATGAGCCCGCGAGCATGCATCCCTTCAAGGGGGACATTGATCTGGACAAGCTCCAGGCCCTCATCGATCGGGTGGGGCCGGAACGCATCCCCTACATCAGCGTGGCCGGGACCGTGAACATGGCCGGGGGCCAGCCCATCAGCATGGGCAACATCAAGGCGGTGAAGGCCCTGGCCGAGAAGTATGGCATCCGGGTCTATCTGGACGCCACCCGCATGATGGAGAACGCCTTCTTCATCCAGGAGCGGGAGCCCGGATATCAGGGAAAAAGCGTGGCTGAGATCTTGAAGGAGTTTTGCAGCTACACCGATGGCGCGTGGATGTCGGCCAAGAAGGACAACCTGGTGAACATCGGCGGCTGGTTGGCCACGAACGACGAGGAGGTGTTCGAGAAAACCCGCAACATGGTGGTTGTCTACGAGGGCCTGCACACCTACGGGGGCATGGCGGGCCGCGACATGGAGGCCCTGGCCATCGGCATCACCGAGGCGGTGCAGGATGATTATGTGCGGGCCCGGGTGGGTCAGGTGCGTTACCTGGGCGAGCTCCTCACGGATTGGGGCATTCCCATTGTCCAACCCATTGGAGGCCATGCCATCTTCCTGGATGCCAAGCGCTTCTATCCCCACATCCCGCAGCATGAATTCCCAGCCCAAACCCTGGCCGCGGACATTTACATCGATTCGGGCGTGCGCACCATGGAACGGGGCGTCGTCAGCGCGGGCCGCGATCCCGAAACGGGCGATCACCGCTATCCCAAGCTGGAACTGGTGCGCCTGACCATCCCCCGCCGCGTCTACACCCAGGCCCACATGGATGTGGTGGCCGAGTCGGTGAAAGCGGTATGGGACAAGCGAGAACAGGCCCGGGGCTTGAAGATGGTCTATGAGCCCAAATATCTGCGCTTCTTCCAGGCCCGGTTTGAGAGACTGCCTCGTAAATAACCCACCGATAGGGAGAACCACAGATAGATAACACAAATAGAGGAAACACAAATGAAAGGGGGATCATTACGTTTGACGCATGACGTTTGACGAATTCACGCCATCAGCGTCACGTTTGTTTCCACGGGATGGACGCAGAGATAAGCCGTTACGAATCGAGAGTTGCAGTTTTCCTTCCTGAAATAAGTGCGTCGCAATTCACTCCCCTCCCAGCGCCCGAATGGCCGCATCCAATGGCTGTTCGGGCGCGCTGTTTTGATCGATGATCCAGTCGATGACGGGCTGACGCCAGTCAATGCCCGTGTCATAGCCGTTGGGGTCATATTCCGCCAGCTTTTGATAACTGCCGCCGCCCGCGTACATGTAATCGTTGACCAGCACGCGATAGATTGCGTTTGGGTCCAGGGGTTCCCCCGTACGATTCAAGATCCACCGGCTGCCTTGGGAGTGCATCCCCCCGGCGAACACCTTCTTCCCCTGCGCCTTCATAAACGCCTGTAGCTGCGCCCCCGTCATCTCCATGTCGATGAGCACGTTGTCGAAGGGCATGACGCTGATGATGTCGGCGATGGTGACCGGGCCCGCGCGCAGGTCATCCCGCACGCCGCCGCTGTTGGTGATGGCGATATCCGCATTGGGGTAGCCCAGCAGCCAGGTTTCCGTCACCAGCTTGAGCATGGGTTCGCTGCGTTCGGGCAGGGTTGTCTCAAGATAGCCAATGGGTTCGCCCAGGGTGGCGTCCGCCTCTTGCACCCATTTCTCCACAATGGCCGCCACCTCGGCGTCCGCGGGCCCGCCCTGATTGGCCTCCACATTATAGACGGCGTCAATGACGTCCCCTGTGGCTTTGTCCACCGTGAGTTGCGCCCAGGCGAAGGTTTGCAGATAAGGCCCGCCCGTGATCAGCACCGCGTCCCCCGCCCGCTCCGCCAGGGTCTCGTGGCAATGGCCGCCGCCGAAGAGAACAATGTTCAGGTCCTTCGTCTTGGCCGCGGTGTGCCGCAGCTCCTGGTTGCAGAGATGACTGATGACCATGATCACGTCCGCGCCGGCAACTCGGGCCTGGGGAACGGTTTGTTGCAGGGTCTCGACATAGGGGGTGAACTGGAATCCGGCCACGTTGGCGGGGTTCGTAACCCGCGGCGTGCGCTGATTCGCCAGCCCAATGACGCCCACCTTGAGGCCATCCACATCAATCAACGTGTAGGGCAGGACGCCCAGCTCCGCGGGGACCTGGCGATCACTTTTGCGGCGCATGTTGGCGGCCATGTAGGGAAAATCGGCCTGGGAGATGGCCTTTTTCATGTTGTCCAGACCGAAATCGAATTCATGGTTGCCGACGGCCGAGGCGTCATAGCCCATGGCGTTCATCACCTCCACCATGCTTTCGCCCTTGAACCAGGTGGAGACGGCGGGGCCGGTCCAGTTGTCGCCGCCGCTGAGGAGGAGGAAGCGCGGGTCCTGGGGATCATAGCCGAATTGATCTTTCCACAAGCCCATGAGGTTCGCCGCGCCTGTCCCCTCATCTTTGCCCGCCATCCAGCCATGTTCATCATCGGTGTAGAGGATGGTGAGGGTGAGTGAGTTTTCGGCTGTGGGGACAACCGTCGGCACGGGGGGTGTGGCAGGAGGCATTGCGGGAGCGTTGCAGGCAGCCAGCAGCCCGGTCAAGAGCAGGATGGGGAGGAAAAGCAAAAGACGTTTCATGAGGAATATTGATGAGGAGATGAAATCATGTTGCGCATGTTGCAGATGACAGAACAGACGCCATGAGCGGCGCCCGCCGATTCCGATGAAAATGGGAACGCGGATGACGTGGATGCTCCGCAACGCGGATCTGCGCAGATCATTTTCTGTTTTTTTTCATCTGCGTCTATCCGCGTTTCATCAGTGCCATCTGCGTTCTCCAAAC
>CAZDCN010000060.1:0-8862 GCA_964503945.1 uncultured Caldilineales bacterium | reverse complement strand
AGCCTGCGGCCCTTCAATTCGGCAAAGGGGACAAATACTTCGGCGTGTTCACCGTGATGGCCACCGTGCCCGGCCTGCCGATGATCGGCCACGGCCAGTTCGAAGGGTTCGAAGAAAAATACGGCATGGAATACCACCGGGCCTATTGGGATGAGCAACCTGATATGGAGCTCCTCCAGCGTCATTTGCGGGAGATCACGCCCTTGCTCAAGCGCCGCTATCTCTTCGCCGAGGCGGCCAATTTCCGCCTCTATGACTTCGAGACCGACGCCGGGGTGTATGAAGATGTGCTGGCCTATTCCAACCGCTCGGGCCAGCAACGCGCGCTCATCCTCTATCATAACAAATTCGCAGACGCCCGCGGTTTTCTGCGCATCGCCGCGCCCTTCAAAGGCCCCGACAAAACCCTGCGCCAGGAAAGTTTCGCCCAGGGCATGGGCCTGCCCGATGATCCCGCCGCGTTTGTCATCTTTCGGGAGATGCTCTCGGGCCTGGAATACATCCGCAATGCCGCGCAACTGGCCCAAGAGGGCTTCTACGCGGAGCTGGGCGCGTACCAACGCCTGGTCTTTTTAGATTGGCGCGTGGTCCACGACCATGACGGACGTTACGCCCGGCTCGCGGCGGAGCTTCAGGGCCGCGGCGTTCCCAGCATCGAAGACTTCCTGCGTCGCCAGGCCTTGCAACCCCTGCACCAAGTCTTCCGGGCCATCTTCTCGCCCGCTCTGCTGGAAGAGTTGCTGGCCCAACGCAGCGATCGCACGTCCCTGACGCCCGCGCAAGAACGGGCGTGGGACGAAGCCTTTGAGGCCCGGCTGATCGACTTCTTCGACATGGCGCGGCGTTTCGCCCAGCCCGACACGGAAGAGGAAGACGACCTGGACGTGGACATCCTCCGCCGACGCCTGGAGAGTGTCGGGCGGTCGGAAGAGGGGCAGGAACGGACGGATGCGGACGAGGAGCAGGCTCACGGGCCCGCCCGTCCGCATCCCGACACGCTCACGCGGTCGTTGGCCCTCCAAACCCTGGTCGAACTCCGGGCCGCGCTGCATCTCCCCCACATCGCGCAACGCTTCCCCTGGCCCCGTTCGAGAAAATACCGCCAGGCGGTGGACTATCTGCTGGCTGGTTTGAAAGACGCGGACGATGGCGCCTGGCTTTCCCTCATCGGATACGCGCTGCTCCATCGCCTGGGCGAAGTCCTCCCCGGCGAGGACGCGCCGGATCGGGCCCGGGCCTGGTATCACGAGTGGATGCTGGACCGGGAGTTCAGCGCCGCGATGCAAGCCATGGGCCTGGATGCATTCCGCGCCGATCAGCTCGCGTTGCTCGCCGGCATCCTCATCGGCTGGCAAAACTGGCATCGGAATGAGACCATCATGACCCGGCCCTACTCCGCTCGCCCCCGCGCCCTGTTGCAGGCCCTGCTGCAGGATGAGGATGTGCGGCGTTTTCTGGGCGTGAACCTGTATCAGGGCGTGGCATGGTACAACCAGGAGGCCATGGAGCGCCTGATGCACGCGCTCTTCAGCATCGCCGCGCTGGAACGGGTCACCGACCCTGAGGACGACCGGCAGGTCACCCGGGCCTTGGTGCACTGCTACGACGTCATCCGACTCATCACCGCGGCCCACAACCTCTCCGGCTACCGTCTGGACAGACTCCTGGCGCTGATTTAGCGCTTCAGTATTTGCTCCAACAACGCATCCCGCTCCATCCCCAAATGCCCGGCCACATCCCACACTAAGCCATGATCGGCTCATGGCTGGGCATGGTTGAAGAGCGACATTCGATTGACAAGCTCTGGGATTCGTGTTAGCCTATCCATCATCCTTCCTCAGTAAATCCGAGTCAAAAAATGCAACACGTTCCTCCCAAACTCGACGAAGATTTCATAAAACAACTCGCCGATCTTTCCTTTGATGAGCTAATGGCGTTGGAAGATGCGATTGCCTCCGTCCTGCGGAAAAAGAGAGCGGATACGGGGATGGGAGATTGGCAGAAGGATTTTTTGAGCATCTCCACATGGACACATCTCGATGAATCCACCCTTCCTGAAATCGGTCCATGGCCCATCGAGACATTCTGATAGACTCTTCGATATTTATCGACTTTCTGCGAAAAAACCACAAGACGCGCACGATTTTATGGCAAGTTATGGAGCAGGAGCTCCACGGGATTATATCCACAATCACTGTGTTCGAGTTATACGCTGGGGCAGTGACCGAACAGCATGTTGAGGATTTGCAGCGGTTGCTAAAATGGTTCGAATTGGCGCCGTTTTCAGAAGCCGTTGCGAAACGCGCCGCCGCTATCTATCTCCGCCTTAAATCTGAGAACAAGCTGGTTGGATTCAAAGATATTTTCATTGGGGCCACAGCCGTCGAATTGGACATCCCTGTTTTAACGCTAAATCATCGCCATTTTCAAAGGATTGAGGGACTTGCGCTCCTGCCGTTAGATAAGTTCACTGGTTTCTAGCATCTTATGATTCGCTACACCAGCTTTCTGGATGGCGTCACGCCCGAACAATTGCGGGGATTCTTCGCCGGGTGGGCGAATCCGCCCTCGCCCGAAACCCATCTGCGCCTTTTGCAAAATAGCGACGAGATGGTGCTCGCCCTGGATGAGGACACGGGCCGGGTCGTGGGATTCGTCACCGCGGTCACCGATCATGTCCTTGCAGCTTACATTCCCCTGCTGGAAGTGCTGCCCGAGTATCAGGGCCGGGGCATTGGCAGCGAACTGATGCGGCGCATGCTGGCCCGTCTGGAAGATTATTACATGGTCGATCTCCTCTGCGACGCGCATTTGCAACCCTTCTACGCCCGTTTCGGCATGCGCCCCGTCCCCGGCATGGCGCTGCGGCGCTACCATCGCCAATCCGGCATCTCCGAATAACCCGCCCACCTCTC
Source organism: uncultured Caldilineales bacterium (assembly GCA_964503945.1). Lineage (GTDB taxonomy): Bacteria > Chloroflexota > Anaerolineae > J102 > J102 > M2005. The sequence continues at coordinate 5,947 of CAZDCN010000060.1, read as the reverse complement.
CACAAGGATATCCCTGCCATGAACAAACATCGCCTCTGGCCCGTCCTTCTTCTCCTGGCCCTTTCCCTGGCCGCGTGCGGCGTCCCTCCGGTTTCCACGCCCGCGCCCACCCCGCTCCCCACCGACACGCCCACGCCCCTTCCCACGCCCACGCCAATGCCCACGGCGGCCTCTCCCACCCCCACGCCCATGGTGCAGGAAGGCATGCGCATCGAGAAGACCGACCAGGGTTTTCTGTTCCGCGATCAAGCGTATGGCTATGCCTTCCTGTTGCCGGGGGAGAGCTGGATTCCATTCTTCCCGGGCCAGGACGATCTCGATACGGTCTTTGCCGCGGCAAAAAAAGCCCTGCCCGGCGTCGATGTAGACGCCACCAGGCGGTTGTTGGATCAAACCGGCGTGGAATTCAGAATCTTCGCCTTCTACACCGAGGAGGAAACCCGCAGCGATGACTTCGCGGTCAACCTCAACGTCAATGCCGTTCCTTTGGATCAGCCCTATGGCATGAACCTCATCATCGCGCTGAATAAAGAACAACTGGTCAAAGTCTTCCCCAACGCGTCCCTGGAGGCCGACTCGGTGAAGACCAACGAACAGGGCGTGCGCCTGGGGATGATCACCATCCGCAACGAAATCGCCATGGCCGCGGACGAACCCTTTCCCCTGGCCCAAACCTTCCTCTTCTTCCAAACGCCCGACAACGCGCTGATCACCGTCACCATCTCCGCTCCCTGGGAGGCCCGCGAAGCTCTCGATCCCGTCATCGCCCAAATCGGAGACAGCATCACCTTCGCCCCCTGAGTGAAGAAAAAAGACCCCGGAGGCAACTGCTAACGTTTTTGCAGGTTGGTGAGGCTTTTTACGCGCAAACCTGACAGGTTCCCAGCCTGCAAGGCCGGATCATGGGCCCAATGGGCTTGGATCCAACTTGTTGGGCGGGTAAACCGGGGCGAAGGGAACCTGTCAGGTTATGGCCAGCAAAGACAACCTGAGTAGTAATTGCCCCCGGAGCGATGCGCAAACGCTTCGGGGGCAAGTTCTTTCAGGCGGAAGATGGGTCTATCTCAGGAAGCCCAAGGGGTTGCGTTGGACATTGCGGTAGCGGATCTCGAAGTGGAGGTGCGGGCCCGTGCTGCGGCCTGTGCTTCCCACCGCGCCGATCTGCTGCCCCTGCGCCACGGAATCGCCAACCCGCACATAGATGGCGCTGAGATGGGCGTAGTATGTGCGATAGCCATTGCCATGGTCGATGATGATGAGATTGCCATAGCCTGTGCGGTCCCAGCTGGCATACACCACATAGCCAGAGTCGGAGGCTACGACCGGGTTGCCCAGCCAGGAGCCGATGTCGATGGCCCGGTGGTTGTTCCAGAAGCCCTGGGTGATGTAGCCACTGACAGGCCACACGAAACTGCCCGTGCCCCGCTTCGCGCCCTGGGGAATGGGCCCGCGATAAACCCGAACCGTCCGGGCCACATAGGGCTTCGTGCCGCCAGGAATGATGAGATGTTCGCCCGGCGTGAGCACAGCGTCGGGGCCATCGAGATTGTTCCATTCGAAATTGATGATGGCCTCGGGCTTGACCTTATACTTTTTCGCGATCTTGGCGATGGTGTCCCCTTTTTTGATCTTGTGATACACGCCATCCACCGGGAGGATCACCAGCTTATCGCCGATCCGGAGCAGATCGGGATTTTGCTCCAACACCGGGTTCGACCACATGATGGTCTCGGGCTTGATGCCGAACTTTTCGGCGATGCCAAAGACCGTATCGCCCGCCTGCACCTCATAGGTGAGAATGTCGGTGCGCGGGCGGTCGGGAATGATGGTGAAGGGCACGGCCGCGCGGGTGAGCGGCCCGCTGGATTTGACCGAGGAGCCGCCCGACGCAACTACGCGCACCACCACAGGCTCTTCGGGCGTGGGGGTGGGCGCAACATCGGGCAACACCGACGTGGCCGTCACCCGCCATTCAGGAAGCTGGATCTGGGTCAACGCCAGCACGCCAACGATCACCAGGAGCAAGCCGATATGCGAAGCAAGCCGCAAGCCTGATACAGAAGGCGCACGGACATCCGCCAGTCGCACTTGGATTCGAAGCCAACTTGCTCTGAGCGCAGAGGACGTGGAATCGTCAGATGTAGAATTTGTCATGAGAAAATTATCGATTTCATCGAGAGGGCGAGAATCCCGACGGAATCCAGGTGGCAGTCAATCTTTGCGAAGCGATTATAGCATGCTCAGGGGTTGGGTCCCAAATAAGATGAAGATGTATTCATAAAGTCGCGTCCACGGTGGTTATTGTGGAGTCGGACTCGGGGACCCGGGGGAGGAAGACGGTAAACGTGGCCCCTTTGCCCTCCTCGCTCTCCACCTCGATATACCCGCCGTGCATCTCCACCACCCGTTGCACGATGGCCAATCCCAGGCCAAAGCTTTGCGTTTGGGTGGTGTAGAGGGGCTCGAAAATGAGCTGGAGTTGTTCCGGCGGGATGCCGGGGCCGGAATCGCTGATGGTGAAAGCCACGCCATCGGGCCGGGGTTGCAGCCGGATCACGATCTCCCCGCCTTCGGGCTGCACCGCCTGCAACGCGTTGTGCAGGAGATGATGCACCACCAGACGGATTTTCTCGGCGTCGGCCTGGATGGGGGGGAAGACGGGGGGCTGATGAATGGTGAGCTTCACATTGTCGGGAATGCGGGTGCGGGCCAGCTCCTCAGCCAGGATGTCATCAAGATTCACGGTGTCGATATGCAGCTCGGTGAGCCGGGCGTACTCCTTCAGCCCGTCGGTCATGCGCAGGGCCGCCTGCACCTGATGGTGGAGCCCTTTGATGACCGCAGGATTCTGCACAATGCGTTCGGGCGTACGCAGGATGCTCTCGATCTCTTCCAAAGGCTCGCGTAACGACCTGCTGAGATGTTCCGCGATCTGCCCCACGGTGCTCAATCGCTCCATGCGTCGGGCCCGGTTCTCCACCTGATACAGCCGATTGCGAAGCTGCTCCAGCTCCTGGAGAGTGTAGAGCAATTGCGCCCGGGTCTGTAACTGCGATTCCTCGGTCTGGTAGAGATAAACGACCAGGGACTCGGTGACGAGATTGATGATGAGGAGAACGACCGCCAACGCGCCCGACATACTCAGCAGGATGTCGGAGGGGATGGCCAGAGGCAAGGGCACGCGGCCAAGATAGATGAGCCCCAGATAGACGCCGAAAATCGTGAGGATGGTTAATGTGACCAGGCCATTGAACCCCGCCCGCACCACGATCAACCCTCCCACAATGCAGAGAGGAATCGTCAGGAACCAGGGAATGAAGGTGACGGCTCCCCAGGCGAAATCAAATACAATCAACAACGACGCCGAGATGATCAGATGGAGATAAGTGGACGCGGTAGGCCACCGACGGACGATCATCCTGTAGATGATCAGGTTCAGCATATCCGCCAGGATCACGATGAACGCGGGGGAGAACGCCCTGCCCACCAGGAATTGCAACGCCAGCAGCAACAGCAGCGCGCCATCCACGCCCAACCGCACCATCACATACACATGGGCGCGGCTGAGCATGGCGGCTTTTTCGCTTTCCTGGATGAAAGCCTGGGAGGGGGTGGTCATGGCGTATCGGCGTGTCGGCGTGTCAGCGTGTCAGCGTGTCAACGTGTCGGTGCGGGATGGTTTGACTGCCCCCTGGCGCAACTGCTGTTCGAACACGGGAAGGGGGACGCGGGCGGTGAGATTGACGCTGAGAGGCGTCACCGAGATGACGCGGTCCACGACGAAGGCGTAGATATCGGAATCGGGCTCCAGTTTTTCGACCTCCACCCGCACATCATAATCCATCACCCGCGGCTCGTCGGAGCGGCGTCGTCGGGTGGGCAAAGAGATGTAGTAGGGTTGGCGGCTCTGGCGGGTGATGCGCCAGGGCGTTTCCGGCGTGGCCGAGGCGGGAATGTCGATCTTCAGTGCGGCGACGTCCTCGGGCCAGGGCGTTGTTCGCAGCGTTTGTTCCGCAAAAAACCGCAGCCAGTAGCTGGCCGCGTCCCAATTCACGTCGAAGCCGTGATTGTAGTGGTACTCCTTTTTGGTCTCCAGAGAGACGGCCAGGGAGGGAATGCCCATATCGCCCCCTTGCAGGGCCGCGCCCACCGTGCCCGAGACCATCGTGCTGTTGCCCAGGTTTTCGCCATAGTTAATGCCGCTGACCACCAGGTCGGGCAAGCGTCGGGCGCAATCCAGCGCGCCGTAGAGCACGCATTGCGCGGGCGAGCCGTCCATGTGATAGGCGTGATAGAGGCGATGGTTGTGCGCGAGCTTGATGGGCAGGATGCGGCCATCGAACGTGGGGGGCAGGCTGCGGGACATGCCCGTTTGCTGCCGCGTGGGCGCGATGATCAGCAGTTCGCCCAGATCGGCCAGGGCCTCGATGGCCGCGTGCAGGCCGGGCGAGTGAATGCCGTCGTCGTTGGTGACGAGGATGAGTGGGCGCATGGGAACGGGTTGGGTGATGAAAGGCGTCTTATGGAGTGAAGAGCGCGCCTTGTTTGAGATGCACAACGTCTCTAGCATAATCGCAGTTTCACCTGGTGTCAAAGGAGACCAACGGTCATGAACAGCATTCGATGGTTTGCAGCAACGACAACCGCGGCTTTCCTCTTTTTGATCAGCCCTTACGCCCCCACATCGGCCCGCCCGGCGGTCCCGTCCGATGACATCCCCATCGCCACGAGTCCGGCCCAGGAGCGCCTGGACGCGCTGGGGGTCAACGACCGCGGCGATTATCTGGTTGTGTGGGAGGTGGATGCGGGGGGCGGCAATCTCGATGTGTGGGGTCAGTACGTCGCGCTTTCGGGCCAGAAGCTGGGGGAGCCGTTTCCCATCGCGACCAGCTCCAAACCGGAGTACGCAGCCCGGGTCGCGTACAATGCCCAGGATGATGAATTCCTGGTGGTGTATGAGTATGGTTATCAGGCGGACGATCACGACATCCGCGGACAGCGCGTCGATGGCAAAAAGGGAGCGCTCATTGGCCCTGCGCTGGGCGTCGGCGTCACCACGGGCGATGAACGCTCGCCCGACGTGGCTTACTTGCCCGCCACGGGTCAATATCTGGCGGTCTACGTCATGGACGGGGACATCTGGGCGCGACGCATCGCCCGCCGCGGGCAGGGCGATGGCGGCGGGGACTTCCTGGGGGATGAGTTCCCGGTGGCCGCGGATCCGCTTTCTCCGGAGAAGGAGCCTGCGGTGGCCGCGGCGCTCCACGAAAGCTATTTCCTGGTCGCTTATGCCTACGCCTTCAGCCAGGAGGATGATGATGTGCTGGCGCAACGCGTGCGGGGCGCGGAAGCGTCGGGGGAGCAGTTGCTGGGCGGGAAAATCACCCTGGCTGCGTCGCTGGAGCGAGAGAACGGGCCCGCGCTGGCGTACTCGCCCCAGGCCCGGGCCTTTATCGCGCTCTGGCAAAATGTGATTCCTTTCAGCGAGGATGTGCGAGGCCGTTGGCTGGACGCCGGCGATATCTCGGCCAAGCCGTTCATCGGGCGGGAATTCGAAGTGGCCGCGGACGCGGTGGCCATGGAGCGGTCGCCCCAGGTCGCTGTGGACGCCGCGTCGGGCCAGGTCATCGCGGCCCTGACCTATGCATCCTATCCAGGCGACTGGCGTCGCCCGGGCCTGGTGCGGCTCCAGGGCGATCCCTGGGCCTCCCAGCGCATTCTCCAACCCCTCAGCGCCCTGCCCGCGGGAGACGGCAACGCGCTGGCTCCCCGCATCCAACTGGCGGACGGGCGCATGCATTTCTTCCTGGGCTACACCATCCAGTGGGGAACCAGTCCCGACGCGGACATGGACGCCTTCCTTCATCTCGCGGACCGCTGGCGCGTGCTCCTGCCTCTGCTTCGTAAATAGACGTTGGCGTCGTTTGCGGAGACCTTCTCAGAGCCA
>CAZDCN010000059.1:0-8930 GCA_964503945.1 uncultured Caldilineales bacterium | reverse complement strand
ATGAAGTCGCCGGGCTAGAAAACCGCGCCGGATGAAATCCGGCTAGCCCGCACGGGCGCTGTTTTGTGGCCGGGGGAATGATCCCCTGGCCGGAATAAGGACCAAAAGCAGGCCGAAACGCCTCAAAAAAGCGCTTTTGAGCGGGGCTTTCTCAAAATCGCTTTGCCAATAATCCTCCCTAATCCATAGATGGCAAGAAAGACAAGGACATAGGATAGCATGAATCGCGACCGCGACACTTCGGCTGTATTTTCCCACGAGGCTGTGATGTTGAATTTATTTCTCTTTAAAAAAGAATCTGGAGCGCCTCCCATGGGAGTGGTTGGCGTACTAAAGTCGAGCGTCACAAACGAGACAGGATATCCCAGTTGCACCGTCCTTTGCGGAAGCTGAACAGGCCTCGCGATAAAAACTGTGCTCCAAACAATCACATAAACAAGAAAAAGGAGAATCAGATACTTGAATACTCTTTTCTTCATCTCGTCTCACCCGTGTTATCTGCGGCGAATCCATCCTCATCGTGACGCGCATCGTGACATGGCATGCCGTCAAAGAACATCACAAAACCTCTAGGCGGCTTTTTGCAAGTCGTATGGCTGGATTAAAACCTCAGCAGGAAGCCCCAGCCCTTCATGCAGACGCCGAATCATTTCCAGCGTCAGCGGGCGTTTCCGGTTGAGGACTTCGGAGACGCGACCGCGGCCGCCAATGAAAGGCTCCAGATCGCGTCGACTCAGCCCACGACTTTCCATGAAATAGATCAGCATCTCGATGGGGTCCGGGCGCGGAATAGGGCTATGGCGTTCCTCGTACGCTTCCACCAGCGTGGCGAGCACATCCAACCGATCCGCCTCCGGCGTTCCTGGTTCGGCGTCCATCAATTGTTCAATTTCAGCCAACGCCTCCAGATAGTCAGCTTCGGTTTTGATGGGTTTGATTTCCATAAGTTTTTGAAGCCTGATTATATCCTGGTTGCATCGATTTTGTCGTATTCGGCGTGAGTGCCTACAAAACGAATATAGACAATGCCGACATGATAATTGACAGCGACCACCAGGCGATAACGATTGCCTTTGATGTTGAAGACAATGCGGTGATTGGGCAGGATGCTGGCGTTCCGATAGATGCGCTTGACGTCACTGGGACTGCGCCAATCCGCCTGCTTGACATCCGCATACCACGCCTGCAACGCCTGGCGAGCGTCGGGGTGGGTGAGCCAAAAGGCTTTGAGCGTTTTTCGGCTGATGATGCGCATACGTCGCTTGACAGTATAGCACGATCCCAATCAGGGATCAATCCGAGCCAGCAGCCTCCTCGCCCACGCGCTCGCCCCGCTTCACGCCCATCATCAGCAGGCCGATGTTCTCCCGGGTCGCCTCCTCGCGGGGCACGATGTCCAGGATCTCCCCCTTGTACATCACGGCGATGCGGTCGGACAGGGCCATGATCTCATCCAGCTCCGCGCTGACCAACAGCACGGCCACGCCCTCATCCCGCTTGGCCGCGATCTGGTTGTGGATGAACTCGATGGCGTTTGGCCATGGCGTCACGCCGCGGATTTCAATGGTCGGATTTCCTTCTGAAGACGATCTCCCAAACGATTTCGGGCCATTTCCAAATCGTATCTCGTTTGTAAATTCAACCAGAACCGTTCAGACGTGCCAAAAAATCGGGCAAGACGTAGCGCCGTATCTGGAGATATCCGCCGCTTCCCCTGAACGATCTCGTTGATACGGCGCGGGGGCACGTGGATTTCCTTCGCCAGGCGATATTGGCTAATGCCTAAGGGCTCCAGGAATTCCTCCAGAAGGATTTCGCCAGGGTGGATGGGAGGGATTTTTTCAGTCATAAGCTATCGATGATAATCCACAATTTCGACATCGTAAGCATGGCCGTCGCGCCAACGAAAGCAAATCCGCCATTGCTGGTTGATACGGATGCTGTATTGTCCTGCTCGATCACCTGTCAGTTTCTCCAACCGATTGCCAGGTGGAATACGCAGATCGTTCAGTGATTCGGCCGCATCCAGCATATACAATTTGAGCAGCGCTTTTCTTTGGATATGGCGAGGAAGGCCGGGCGTGAATTCATGCTCGAAAAGACGTCGCGTCTTTTTATCAGCAAACGACTTTATCATCATAACCCCACACATTCATGCTGTCAATCCGGGGCGGCAGCCTCCTCGCCCACGCGCTCGCCCCGCTTCACGCCCATCATCAGCAGGCCGATGTTCTCCCGGGTCGCCTCCTCGCGGGGCACGATGTCCAGGATCTCCCCCTTGTACATCACGGCGATGCGGTCGGACAGGGCCATGATCTCATCCAGCTCCGCGCTGACCAACAGCACGGCCACGCCCTCATCCCGCTTGGCCACGATCTGGTTGTGGATGAACTCGATGGAGCCTACGTCGATGCCGCGGGTGGGCTGGGCCGCGATGAGCAGCTTGATGGGGCGGCTGAATTCCCGGGCCACCACCATCTTCTGCTGATTCCCGCCCGAAAGGCTGCCCGCGGGCGTCAGCGGGCTGGGGGTGCGCACGTCGAACTTTTCGATGAGCTCCTCCGCGTGCTGGAGGATAGCGGGCCGGTTGATGCGGATGCCTTGGGAGAAAGGAGGCAGGTTGTAGGTGTTCAGCACCAGATTGTCGGCCACAGAATAGCTGGACACCATGCCGTAGGCGTGCCGATCCTCGGGCACGTGGCTGCTCTGGCCTTTTTGGGTGATGGCCCGCGGGGACGCGTTGGTCATCTCCTGGCCATTGATGATCACCTGGCCGCTCTCCGCCTTCCGCAGGCTGGTGATAACCTCCACCAGCTCGGTTTGGCCGTTGCCCTGCACCCCGGCCACGCCCAAAATCTCCCCCTCCCGCACCTGGAAGCTGACCCCGCGCAGCGCGGGCTCGCCCAGATCGCTCTTGGCCGTCAGGTTCTTCACCTCCAACACCACCTGGCCGGGCCGGGCGGGCTGCTTATCCACCGTCAGGATGACCTCACGGCCCACCATCATGGCGGCCAGCTTCTCTTGCGTGGCCTCCGCGGGCGTGGTCTCCCCCACCACCTTGCCATCCCGCAGCACCATGATGCGGTCGGAGATGTAGAGCACCTCTTTCAGCTTGTGGGAGATGAAAATGATGGATTTGCCCTGGGATTGCAGCCGCTTCATGATCTCGAACAGCCCCTCGATCTCCTGGGGGGTCAGCACCGCGGTGGGCTCATCCAAAATCAAGATTTCGGCCTCGCGATAGAGGGCTTTGATGATCTCCACCCGTTGTTGCACCCCCACGGGCAGGTCCTCCACGATGGCATAGGGGTCCACGTCGAGATGGTAGCGATGGGAGAGCTCCTCGATCTCCCGGGCGACCTTTTTCACATCCAGCAGCCCCCGTTTCACGCTCTCCGCGCCCAACATGATGTTTTCGGCCACGGTCATGACAGGCACCAGCTGAAAATGCTGATGCACCATGCCGATGCCCAGGGCAATGGCATCGCGCGGGCTTTTCATCTCCACCCGCTGGCCCTTCACGTAGATCTCGCCCTCGGTGGGCTTGTAAAGGCCGTAGATGATATTCATCAGGGTGGACTTGCCCGCGCCGTTTTCGCCCAGCAGCGCCAGGATCTCCCCTTCATAGAGGGCGAGGTTCACATCGTCATTGGCGACGACGCCGGGGAAGCGCTTGGTGATGTGTTTGACTTCAAGGACGGGAGTGCGTGGATCGTGCATGGGAAACGCCTCACATGCGGATGAGAGGAGTCTGATGGGTGGGGGTTGTAGAAATCAATGGAGATTCAATAGAGATTCGATGGGAATGGGGCGGTTACTCCGATGAGCCTTCGGTTTCGTAGACTTTGCCTTCGGCCGCGGGCGGGCGCACGCGGCCCACCAGCCCGGCCACCGCGATGATGGTCACCGCGTAGGGCAGCATGGAGATGAAATGGCGGGGGATGTTGACCACGCCCGCCAGCAGCAAGGCATTCTGCACGCCCTGGGTGTAGCCGAACAGGGTGGCCGCGCCCAGCGCACCGAAGGGCATCCAGTTGCCGAAGATCATCGCGGCCAGGGAGATGAAGCCCCGGCCTGCGGTCATCCCCTCCTGAAACTGCCCCACGGCCTCCAGCACCAGAAAGCCTCCGGCCAGTCCGGCCACCATGCCGCCCAGGGTCGTGTTGAGATAACGATAGAAATTCACATCCACGCCCAGGGTGTCGGCCGCGCGGGGATGTTCGCCCGCAGCCCGGGAGCGCAGCCCCCATTTGGTGTGAAAAAGACCGATGTGTAGCAGCGCCACCAGAATCAGCGCGGTGTAAGTGATGGGCGGGTTGTTGAAGAACACATCGCCGACGACGGGGATCTTGGAAAGCACGGGGATGGCGATGGGCGAGAACTTGCCCTCGGCCACCCAGTCGGGGTTGAACAGATAGGATGTCAGGCCCAAGGCCAGCAGGATGAGAAAAGTGCCCGAGATGATCTGGTCCATCTTGAATTTGATGGAAAAAAGCGCGTGAATATAGCCCATGAGCGCGCCTGCGGCCAGGGCCGCGGCCACGCCCGCCAGCAGACTCGCCATCAGGGGCCAGTCGTTGGTCAGCACCTTCACCACAAAACCCGCAAACGCGCCCGCCAGCATCATCCCCTCGATGCCAATGTTGATGATGCCGGTGCGCTCGCAGAGAATGCCCGCCATCGCGCCCAGGGCCAGGGGGATGGTGGCCCGCAGGGTGAAATTCAGGGTGCTCACCCCAAATAGCACCTTCCAGATGGATTCGTTGGGAATGGGCAGTACATTGACGATGATGCTGATCACCATAAGGGCGATGGCGATGCCCAAGCCGATCATGGATGTGCGTTTGAACTTCGTTGCGCTACTCATAGAGAACCTCGAATAGAACAGCTCGCTGATTGCTGATGACGGTCAATTGATTACAGCTCAGCCGCCCCCCCAGGAAATCTTGGGGACGCCTTCCTCCTCTTCAGGCGCTCGGCGAATGCGGTAGAGCCAGCGCACGATCGCGGGCGCGGCCACAAACGCCAACATCAGAGCATTAATCACCTGGATGATGTCGGTGGATACGCCCGAATCGAACTGCATCTTGGCCCCGCCCGCGGCCAGCGCGGCCAGGAAGAACGCGGCCAGGCCCACGCCAAAGGGATTCGTCTGCCCCAACAGGGCCACGGTGATGCCGTCGAACCCCACCGAGCCGCTGAACTCCGGCGCGAATTTGAAATTCACCCCCAGGGTCTCGATGGCTCCCGCCATGCCCGCCAGCGCGCCCGCCAGCATCATGGCCAGGATAATGCTCCACCCCACGCGGATGCCTGCATACCTGGCGGCCTTGAAATTCCGCCCCACGGTGCGCAACTCGAAACCGATGGTGGTCTTGTTAATGAGCCAGGCCATGAGGAAGATGGCCAGGATCGCCAGCACAATGCCCCAGTGCACCCGATAGGGCGGGCCAAAGATGAAGGGAATGCGGGCGCTTTCCACCACCGGCGGCGTCTGAGAAATGGCCTTGGCCGCGGGGTCCCACAGGGGCCCCGGCTTCTGCCCCTGCGACCCTCCGGCGTACACCGTCCACCCCGCAAACAAGGCCGCGATATAATTCAACATGATGGTGGTGATGACCTCATGGGCGCCCGTGGTCACCTTGAGGATGCCCGGGATGGCGCCCCACAGCAACCCTCCCAGAATCCCCATGCCCAGGGCGAAGGGAAGGTGCAGATAGATGGGCATCTCCGGGAAATTGATGCCCGCCCAGACCGAAAACACCGTGCCCATCATAAACTGCCCCGCGGCGCCGATATTGAACAGCCCCGCCTGAAAGGCCACCGCCACCGAAAGCCCGGTCAACAACAGCGGGGACCATTTGCGGATGGTGGTTGCCCAACCCCGCTTACTTCCGAACGCCCCTTGAAACAATCCCTTATAAGCGGCAATGGGATCATCGCCTGCCAGCCACATGACCAACGCGCCGATGGCCAACGCGGTCAGCACAGCCAACACCGGAATGAGCAATGATCGCAACAAACGACGGAAGGAAGACTGGCTCATTGACGAACCTCTCAACAGTGAGAAAGGAAACGATCGGACATTCTGAAAACCTCAAGAAGCCACGCCGAAATAGATATAAAAACAGGGATGGCAGACCAAGTCTAAAACCATCCCTGTTTTTGTGCAAATCACATCGAGCGAACGATCAGCCGCCAGGATGATAGCCGGTGTCGATGGAGCCGTCCATCAGCCCCTTTCGCACCTCATCCAGCAGATCCTTCACATCCTGAGGCACCTTGTCCTCGAAGTCGTGGAAGGGGGCCAGGCCCACATCGCCCACGTAGTTGCCGCCGGGGAAATCGCCGGCCGCAGCCTTGACGATCAAATCCGCCACGCCGGGGGTGATGAGCTTCATGGCCGAGGAAACCAGGCAGGGATGAGCCGCAGGCAGGGTCTCCCACTGGTCCGTGTCCACGCCGATGCAGTAGACCTCTTTCCCGGCCTCGGCCGCGGCCGCCACTTCCTGCAACGCGCCGTTGCCCGTCATGCCGCCCGCACCAAACACTACATCCGCACCCTGGTCCATGGCCTGCTTCGCCGTCGCCGCACCCCATTCCGGGTCCACAAACGCCTGCGACAGCTCCCCAGGATGATACGTGGAGATGATGTTGATGTCCGGCTTCACATACCGCGCGCCCGCCTCGTAGCCTTCCTTGAACGCCACCACCGGCGGCACCAGGTCCGTGCCCAACACCGCCGCAATGGTGCCCGTCTTATCCAGCGACGCCGCCAGCACGCCCGCCAGGAACCCCGCCTTGTCCTCGGGGAAAATGAGCCCGGCGTAATTCGGCAGCGGCTCCGCCTGGAACTGGTCCACCCCGATGAAGTACACATCCGGATTGTTCATCGCCGCTTCCCGGGTGGCGTCGCCCAGGGCGAAGCCCACCGTCACGATGACGTTGTAGCCGTTCTCGATGAACTGGTTGATGTTGTCCGCGTAGTCCTTCGCGTCCTTGGTCTCGATGTATTTGTAATCCGCTTCGGTCAGACCCAGCTTCTCCGCGGCCAGCTTCACGCCTTCCCAGGCCGACTGGTTGAAGCTGCGGTCGTTGATGCGACCCACATCGGTGACCAGGCCGATCTTGAATTCCTTGGCCGCGGGCTTCTGCTCCGGAGCCTTGGTGGGCTTTTCCGCAGGTTTCTGAGCTGGCGCTTCCGTGGCCGCGGGCTTTTCCTGCGCGGGCGCCTGGGTGGGCGTCGCCTTGCCGCCGCACGCGCTCAGCGCCACCACGCTCACCACCAACAGGGCGAGCAAAACAAACAACATTGACTTACGCATAGGTTTTCTCCTCCAAAATGCGGTCGAAATGGGTTGAAAGGATTTCATGTTGAAATTCGTCAAGTCGCAAGTGGCAGATAGCGTTGCGCAAGTTGACTTGGCGTCTGCGACTTGTAACTTGCAAAGCGAGATACGGCGAATCTGGCGCGGATAGCCGACTTCGTAATACGTAATGCGTAATGCGTAATGCGCAATGACTTGACGTTTTACGTTTTACGCATGACGGCGATTGTAGCCTCGGCCAACCTTGCCGCCGAAACCTTTTCGCGAGCGATGCCAAAGCTACTTCTCAAAACAGTATAAAAGAAGACCGGGGGAAAATGCAATATCATCATGATGATGCCATGGCGGCGCGCATGGCCCGCAGATAGGCGTCCGCCACCGCGTCGGGGTGATAGCGCTGTCGGGCGAGCTGAGCCCCCCGCCTTCCCATGCTCCGGGCGAGATCGGGGTCCTCCAGCAGCCGGGCCAGGGCCGCGGCCACGCCTTCTGCATCCCCCGCATCCGCCAAAAACCCCGTGCGCCCATCCTCCACCATGCCCGGCGCCGCGCCCACCCGGGTGGCCACCACGGGCCGGGCCGCGGCCATGGCCTCGCTGAGGATCATGGGCGCGTGCTCCTGGTTGGAGGTCAGCAACAGGGCCTGGGAGGCGTCCAACAGCGCTTTCACCTCGGCCTGACTCACCGGCCCGCGAAATTGAACAGCCTCGCCCAAAGGCGCGGCCAGGGCCCGCACCCCCTCGGCATAAGCGGGATCGCCGACCCGCCCCACGATGACCAGCCGCAGATGCGGGAAGCGGGGCCGGAGGATGGCCATGGCTCGGATGGCCGTATCGATGCCCTTGACCGGGGTCAGATTGCCCACCAGCAGGATGCGGTTGGGGTTGGGAGGCGGGCCGGGCTGAAAGAAGATGGGCGAGACCGGGTTGTCGATGCGATGAAACGCCGCGCGGGTGCGGTCGCGATAGCGCCGGACCACCAGGTCGGAGATGGCGACCAGATGCCGGGCCCGGCGCAAGGTCTCCCGCTCCAGCCGGGCTTCCAGCAGCATGGCCGCGCGCGTGGCGAGCCCCCGTCGCACCCAAAACTCCCGGCCCGGAAAGCCGTGGATGGTGTGCAGCGTGGGCAGGCCCATGCGCAGCGCAGCCACCGCGTATTCCGGCTGATGGGTGGAAACCACATCGGGTTGGATGGCTTCCAGCAGGGGGCGCACCAGCCCGGATGTGCGCAGCATGTTGGGGATGATGCGGCTTTCGCGGGCGGGCAAGTTGTACTCCACCCAGCCCTCGCGCGCAAAGCTCCCCGCGGGAACCCCGCGGCGATGCTGGATCAGATGGAGCTCGATCCCCTCCCGCCGGGCCAGCGCGTCCCGCAGGTTGGCGATGACGCTCTGCACGCCGCCGGTGGGCGGTGCGTCCACAGGAAAATGGCCGAGGATGGCAATGCGCATGGGCATAGAGGACACAAATAGAGGAAACGCCAATGAAAGTCAGGTTGGCAGGTTGCAGGTGGCAGGTGGCAGGTCAACTGGCGCAGGCTCGCTGGCGTCGCTTGCGAAAAGGCTTTGGCAACCACGTTGGCCGAGGCAACGAGGGACGTATTGCG
>CAZDCN010000058.1:0-8951 GCA_964503945.1 uncultured Caldilineales bacterium | reverse complement strand
GCGTAAAACGTAAAACGTGAGGCGCTTACGCATTACGCATTACGAAATTGGCCGACCGCGCCAAATAGACTTGCACATTTTCATCGGCATCGGCGAGTCAACGCTATTCTGGGGCCGCCGACGGAATCGCGTCGGCCAGGCTGGCGGGCGTCGATTCTGTCTTCTCGGGCGAAACAGGGGATTGCGGGCCCAAAAGCCTCTCCTCCTGGGAGAGTTGCTGGCGCTGCCGTTTCAATAAGGCCGTTGTCACGATTCCCGCCGAAAGCCCCATCCAAAAACCAAACCAAAAACTGCCGCTCATGATTCGTTGTCAGAAGGCAAAGAGGGCGTCGAAGCTGTGGGGGGCGTCGAATCAGCCATTTTCTGCTGCCGGGCTGCGGGCGTCGGATACAAGGGCTCGGTCATGGCCTTGACCACCTGGCGCACCCCCGCAAAGAAGCTGATGGTGCTGACAACAGGCTTCGCCACCCGCGTCCCCACGAATTGGGTGGTGGATCGAACCGTACGAGTCGTCTCCTGGGTGTCTTTCAGAATGGGCTTCATTTCATCGCGAAGCAGGAGCACCAACAGGCGCACCTGCCAGAGCAGCAATAGGAGAATGACGCCGATGATGATCGATTCGATAGCGAGGATAATGATGGAAATGTCGCGCAGATCGCCGAGCACAGCTCACCTCGAAGGGGTGTGAGATTGCAAATAGGGCGGAAACGCTTCCATTTTACCCTTTCAACCAGGCAATGGCAAGCATGAAAAACCAGGCGAAAAGCGTGCCCTCAATCCAATGCACCTGGCCCACTTGCAAAACGTCCAGGTTCAACAAAAAGGCGACGAGCTGCCCGACGAAAAAGCCCAGGATGGCGACCGCGATAAACAGGGCCATGTCGGACCACGATTTTCCTTTCCACAGATAAAATAGCGCGCCGTAAATGACGCCCAGGACGATGATGACAATGATCGCAGGGGGGATCATGGGAAAACTCATGCTTCGATGAAACCTCCTCCCAAACAGCGTTCTGCCTGATAGAACGCCACGCCCTGGCCCGGCGTGATGTCGCGCACCGACGCATCGAAGCGCACCTCCACGCGGTTTTCGCCGAGAGGGATGAGCGTGGCGGGATGATCCGCGGACTTGTAGCGGATTTTGGCGGTGACGCGCAGCCGCGCGTGGGGGGACTCATTCACCCAGTTCACATCCCGGGCGATGAGCCTGTCCCGACCCAGGGCTTCGGCCGGGCCCACGATCACCGCGTTGCGCGCGCGATCCAGCGCCACGACGAAGAGCCGCTCCTGCGCTTTCAGCCCCAGGCCCTTGCGCTGGCCGATGGTGTAAAATGGCAGCCCCTGGTGCTGGCCCAGCTCCCGGCCCGACAGGTCGAGGATGGGCCCGGGACGCACCGCGTCGTCGGCCCAGTGGCGCAGAAACGCCCGGTAATCGCTGGTGAAGCACAGGTCCTGGCTCTCCGATTTCTCCGCCACGGGCAGGCCATAGCGCCGGGCCAGGGCTCTCACCTCGGGCTTGGTGAATTCGCCCACGGGGAAGGTCAGGCGGCGCAGGGCCTCCTGCGGAACCATGCTGAGGACGTAGGATTGATCCTTGCGCTCGTCCGCGCCGCGCAGCAGTTGCACGCCCGTGGGCGTCCAACGCAGACGGGCGTAGTGGCCCGTGGCCAGAAAATCCGCGTCCAGCTCCTCCTGCGCATAGCGCAGCATGAAGTCGAAGCGCAGCCTGCGGTTGCACATCAGGCAGGGGTTGGGCGTGCGCCCCTGGCTGTATTCCCGAATGAAATAATCGACCACGACCTCCTTGAAAAGATCGCTGACGTTGATCAAGCGGAAGGGGATGCCCAGCCGCTCTGCGATGCGCTGGGCGTCGCTGACCGCCTCGAAGGTGCAGCAGCGGTTCTCCCGGGCCTGGTTCAGGTCCTCGAACGGGTCCACCCACAACCGCAGCATGACCCCGGTCACTCGATAGCCCGCCTCCACCAGGCGCGCGGCCGCGACCGAGCTATCCACGCCGCCGCTCATGGCGACGGCGACGGTGGTCTCGGCCGGAGGATTGGGAAGCGTCAGGTCAATCTGAAGCTGCATGGGATGAGGGAAGAACCTCCAGGAACACGCGGCGGAAGTTTTCGCCCAGGATCTTGCGGATGTCGTCGGGCGCGTAGCCGCGGCGGAGCAGCCCCTGGGTGATGGCGGGGTAGTTTTCGCCGCTGTTCAGCTCGGGCGGAGGCAAACATCCGTCGAAATCGGAGCCAATGCCCACATGGTCCACGCCCGCCACCTGCACGAGATGATCGATATGGTCCAGCAGGTCGTCCAGAGACGCTTCGCGGAAGTTGGGATGGAGAAAATGGCTGACGAAGGTGGCGCCGATGACGCCGCTCTTTTCTGCAATGGCGCGAATCTGGTCATCGGTGAGATTGCGGGGGTGATGGCACAGGGCTCGGGCGTTGGAATGGCTGGCGATGATGGGCTTGTC
The DNA here is from genome assembly GCA_964503945.1 of uncultured Caldilineales bacterium. Classification (GTDB taxonomy): domain Bacteria; phylum Chloroflexota; class Anaerolineae; order J102; family J102; genus M2005. The sequence continues at coordinate 6,472 of CAZDCN010000058.1, read as the reverse complement.
GCTGATGGCCAGCACATCCTCCACGCCAGCCGCATTCAAATGGGATACATCGATCATGATGCCCAACTCGTTGCAGGCGCTAACCAATTCCCGGCCAAAAGGCGTGAGCCCAAACGAACTGCCCACTTCCACGCCATCCGCGGCTGCATTGCGCGGGTTCCAGGTGAGGCCGATGTTGCGCACGCCCAGACGATGGAAGGTGTGAAGCAGACTCATGTCGCCCGCCAGCGCTTCCACCCCCTCCAGCCCCAGAATGCCGCCGATGGGGCCGTCGGGCGTGAGCGCGGCCAGGTCGTCCGCGGTTTGGACCAGGGTCAACTGGTCCGGAACGCGGCGCGTCAGGTCGTAGAAAGCCTCCAGCCGGAGCAGAGCCGCGCTGGTGGGACAGGCGTTGAGACGATTCGCGCCGGGGAAGCAGGCGAAAATCTGGGCGTTGAGCCCACCCTCGCGCATGCGAGGCAGATCCAGATGCCCCTTTTCGCTGCGTTGGGTCAAATCGCGGCCTCGCGGGGGCGGCGCGATGGCGTCGCCCAGAGTGTCGCAGTGACCGTCGAAGACGAAACTGCGTTGATGCAGTTCAATCGCTGGAGGATCGTAGGCGTTCATATTCCTCTTCCAGGAGGATGATGTGTTTGTGGAGGGCAAGGGTGGGAACTTTGAGGTTGTAGATGCGGATGTCATCGTTGATTGCCGCCACTTCCCTCTCAAATTCCTGACGATGGCGACGCCATGTCTGTTCCAGGGCCGGCAATTCATGGCCCGGCAGGCGCTCCCGCTGGGCCAGATACCAGCGATACCGGCGCTTAAGCAGCCGCCGCGCGTGGGTCAGGCGGGCGTCGATGGCCTTGCCCTCTTCGATCCAGGGCAAGGTGTGGCCGCTGTCGCGCAGGAGATCGTAGGCGAGTTGTTGATCTTCGGGCAGGAAGGGGTTGCGTCGGTCGGGCAGGGGCTTGCCCTGGCCGGGAAGATCATCGAACAGGCCCTGTTGCTGGGCCTCGCGTATTTTCTCCTCGATCCAATCCTCCCAGCTCTGGTCGTCCGGCTTCTTGTTCATCATGACGGGGCGAACGAAGCCCCCGCCGTGCGGCGAGGGCTTGGCTGTTGCAGCATGGCAGGCGGGGAAAGCTACTCTTGATCGGGGCTCGGAGGTTCGGCGGGGGCGGCAGGCTCAGCAGGAGCGGGAGGCTCGGGCAGTTCGGGGGCGGGCTCGGCCGGGCCGACGGGTTCCATAGCGGGCGCCGCGGGGGCGGGAGCCTCTTCCAGTCCGATTTGAGCGATCATGTGATACTGAACCAGAGCAGCCCAGAACATGGTGAAGAACACCCCCACAAAGCATAAGAATGATCCCACCAATCCTGCAAGCAAATAAACCAGCCAGGAGACCAGGGCTACGATGATGATTTGGCCCAAATGCTTTTTGGTGAAATCAAGGATCTCGCCGACATTGAAGCCATCGCCTATCTCGCCGCCTTCCGCAAACTTGATGGTGATGCCAGGGATGGCCAGCCAATACACAATTCCATAGAGAAACAGGAAACAGCTCAGGCAGGTGGCAAATACGCCGCCGATGGAACTGCCAGAATCTGAATTGCCTGCCAACATCAACGGAATAAAGGCGATGGAATACAATACAACCATGGGCAGCGCCCAAACGAACAAAATGACGAACAACTTCAAACCGTCGATGATTTTCTGGCCCCAATCATCCCATTCGGGCAATGGCTCTGGCTCGTGGTTGCGCACATTGCGAACCAACTCAACGCCATAGCCAATCAACAACAGGGAGCCAATAATGGGGATTAGAGAGACCAGGCCGCCAATGAGGACCTTCTCTATCCATTTTTTGTCTTCGAACACGTAACCGAAAGATTTGCCAATGTCCATGATTTTCTCCTGAAAAAGATATCATGAAAGGAGTGATGGTGAGGGATTATGAAGCGTGGATTGTTGGGAAGTCATGGTTTCGCTTCAAAAAAGTATAACAGCATTCGGCAAAATGAACAATGAAAAGGAAGAACAGGCCGAAATCTCATACGATTCTAATGAAACCGGGGTTGACAAATCTAACGCAATGCGTCATAATGGAGTTGTAACGCAGCGCGTCACAATGGCGTAGCTGGCAATCCCCGCAAAAACAGCAATCAAAATCACATCATTTCCCCAAACAGGGATAGGAGGATTCCCCACTATGATCTATGCAGTGAAAGAAAACACCCAGAAAGTTGTCGGCAAAGTGGAAGAGACCGCTCAGCCCATCGTCAGCCCCATGTACAAAGCGGCCCGGGCGTTACTGCTTGCCAGCATTGGCGCCATCGCCCTGACCAAGGACGAGGTCGAAGCGCTGGTGGATCGCCTGGTCGAAAAGGGCGAGATCACCGAAAAGGAAGGCCGCAAGCTGGTGGAGGAGCTGGTTTCTCGCACCAAGGAGACCCACAAAGAGGTCACCGGCAAGGTCAGCGAGACCGTGTCCAAGAAGGTTGAAGAGCCCGTCAGCAAGACCGAGGAGCTGGTCAACAAAGCGGAGGAGGTCTTCGCCCAGCGGGTTCAGGCGATCCTGAACAGCATGAACATCCCCAGCAAGAGCGACATCGAAGAGTTGACCAAGAAGATCAACGCGCTGTCCCGCAAGGTCAGCCAGCTCGACAAGAAGCTGAGCGCGGAGGCGAAGGTTGTCAAGGCTGAGCCTGTCAAGGCGCCGAAGCCCGCGGCCAAGAAAGCCGCCTGATCCACCTCCTGAGAGACATCTGATTCTCCTTTTGAGTGAGCGCCCCGGTTCCCCGCCGGGGCGTTTTTCGTTTCTCAAAACCTCACGTCAATTTATTGAGTAAAGCATGGAGATCATCATAGTCGTAAGGCGGACGTTTTCGAACAGCCAGAATGGCAATAACGTCCCATTCCCTATCAATTACATACAAAATGCGCCATGTTCCGACGCGCAGTCGTCGAAGCTCCAAGTGGTCGGGCCATCCTTCTGGAACCGTCAGGGATTTGCTCTTGCCCGGTCTTGGATCCCTTCCCAAGGCCAGTGCAAGCCGGTGAAGCCGATGACGCATATGGCCTGGCGAGCGACGCATTTCCCGCAATGCGTCAGGATCAATCCAGACCTCCATCTTCAACGTCCTCGCCGTCAAGGGTCTCGGGGAGACGCACCAGGCCCAATGCGTCGGGAGATGGCGCGCTCTGACGCCGTTCAATATAAGCTTGCGCAATGGCCCAATCCTCGAATTGTTCCAATGCGTCAAGCATCGTCCGCCACGTCTCGTAATCAATCAATACATCGGTGGGGCGCCCCTGTTCGTCCACGAAATAACGAATTTTATCAGAAGAAACGGGCAGGATCATGATCTGGCTCCGGCATAGCCGACATGAGAAGATGCGAGAAATATCTCAGACAACGACGTTTCGTCGACGAAACTGATTATACCAGCATCGATTTGAAAAGGAAAAGCAAGGCCATCCTCGTGTTTTTTCTCATGTCACGCCCGCGCTCAGAATATCCAGCACGTGCAGCAGATGCTCCCGCCACGCGCCCTCGGCGTCGATTTGCACCCAGATGGCCCGAGCCCCCACCCGGGCCTGGTCACCCAGATGATGCTGGAGGGCCAGCCGGGGCAGCCGGGCCACCGCGGGGCTGCGCACGATGAGCTGGTCCCCATCCCGACCGATGGCGGTGACCCCCGCGCGGGAGCCCAATAGCTTCACCTTCACCTGGAAGAGCAGGTCCTGCACCGCGTCGGGCGGCGGCCCGAACCGGTCCTCCAACTCCTCGACCATGTCGTCCAGCTCGCCCAACGAGCCCAGCCCGGCGATGCGGCGGTAGAGCTGCAGCCGCAGCTCGTCGTTCTCGATGTAGTCGCGGGGGATGCCCGCGCGCAGGGGGAGATCCAGTTGGATGGTGGGCGCGAGGGGCGCGAGCAGGCCCTTGATCGCGTCCACGGTCTCGGGCAGATGCCCCTGCTCCCGCAGCTCCTCGATGGCCTGGGCCAGCAGGCGCACATACATATCGAACCCCACCGCGGCGATGTGCCCATGCTGCTTCGCGCCCAAAAGCTCCCCCGCGCCCCGGATCTCCAGGTCGCGCATGGCGATGCGGAAGCCCGAGCCCAGGTCGCTGGCCTCCTGGATGGCCTCCAGCCGCCGCCGGGCCTCGGGCGAGAGATGCGCGTGGGGGTCGTAGAGCAGGTAGGCGTAGGCGCGCGCGGCGCTGCGCCCCACCCGCCCCCGCAACTGATAGAGCTGTGCCAGCCCGAATTTGTCCGCCTGATTGATGATGATGGTGTTGGCGTTGGGGATGTCGAGGCCGCTTTCGATGATGGTAGTGCTCACCAGCACATCGAACTCGCCCTCCGCGAAGGCCAGCATCACCTTCTCCAACTCCCGCTCGGGCATCTGGCCGTGGCCCACCGCGATGCGGGCCTCGGGAACCAGCTTGCGCAGCTTGTTGGCCATCTGCTCGATGCCCCGCACCCGGTTGTGCACGAAGAACGCCTGCCCGCCCCGGTCCAGCTCCCGCAGGATGGCGTGGCGCACCAGGTCCTCATCGTAGGGGCCCACGAACGTCTGGATGGGCCGGCGCTCCAGGGGGGGCGTGTCGATGGTGCTCAGATCGCGCACGCCCGTCAGGCTCATGTAGAGGGTGCGGGGGATGGGCGTGGCCGTGAGGGTGAGGACGTCGATCTGGGTGCGGAGTTGTTTGATGCGCTCCTTGTGCTTCACGCCGAAGCGCTGCTCCTCATCGATGATGAGCAGCCCCAGGTTTTTGAACGCGACATCCTTGGAAAGCAGACGGTGGGTGCCGATGACGATGTCCACCGTTCCCTGCTTCAATCCCTCGATGGTTTCCTGCTGCTGCTTGCGGGTGCGGAAGCGGGAGAGCATGTGCACTTCCACGGGGAAGCTCTTGAGTCGCTGGGAGAAGGTCTTGTAATGCTGTTGGGCCAGCACGGTGGTGGGGACGAGGATGGCCACCTGTTTGCCATCCATGATGGCTTTGAACGCGGCCCGCAGCGCCACCTCGGTCTTGCCATAGCCCACATCCCCGCAGATGAGCCGGTCCATGGGCTGCGGCTTCTCCATGTCCTGCTTCACCGCTTCGATGGCCACGAGCTGGTCTTCGGTCTCGATGTAGGGGAAAGCGGCCTCCAGTTCCCGCTGCCATTCGCTGTCGGGCGCGAAGGCGTGGCCGGGCAGCGTCTCCCGTTTGGCGTAGAGCATGAGCAGGTCCTGGGCGATGGCCTCCACGGCCCGTTTCGCGCGGCGCTTGGCCATCTCCCAATCGGCCGTGCCCAGCCGGTTGAGGGGAGGGGCGTCCGCGCTGGGGCCCACATAGCGGGCCAGGCGGTCGGCCTGATGCACGGGCACGTAGAGCTTATCCCCTTTGGCGTAGGTGATGAGCAGATAATCCCGCTCCACGCCGTCCATCGCCAGCTTGGTCAGGCCCTGGAACTGGCCGATGCCGTGGTCCATGTGCACCACATAATCGCCGGGCTGGATGTCGGCGAAGAAGGTTTCGGGCGCGACGGGCCGGGAATGACGGCTGCGGCGGCGTTTGGCCTTGCCCCAGCCGAAGATCTCGGCGTCGGTGAGGAAGTGCAGGCTCTCCTCGGGCGCGGAAAGCCGCCATCCCTCGTCGAACTGGCCCTGAAGGAGGGTGATGCTGCGGGGAGGCGGGAGGGTTGGCAGTTGATTTTGGAGGAGGACGGGGACATCCTCTTCCGCGAAGAGCTCGGCCAGGCGCTGGGCCTGGCGGCTGACGATGACCACCCGATCCACCCGCCGCATCCGATCCACCTGCTCGATGACCCGGCGCAGCTGGCCGCCCCAGCGGGGCCCGGGATGGAAGCATCGGCCCAGGGGCGACCCCACCGCGGTGCTGTGCCCATCCAGCTTGCCCTGCCCCAGCACGATGGGCCCCCGGGCTTCGATGGCCGCGCGTACATCCTCCCAGCGGGCCAGGCTGCCGGCGAAACCTGCGGGCAATTCCCCGCTTTTGTTCAGGTTTTTCTCGATCTGACCGGCCTGCCCCTCCAGGTCCTGGGCCTGGGCGGCCACGTCCGCGGCCGCGTCCATGAGGAGCAGCCCCTGGGCGGGCAGGTAATCCAGCAGGGTGGCCGGGCGTTGATAGAGGTAGGGGATGTAGCGTTCGACGCCCCGGAAGGGATTGCGTCCGGCCAAAGCGTCGATGTCCTGCTCGCATTGAAGCTGGGCGGGAGGATGGCAGCCGCCGAGGTCGAGCTGGCGCAGGCGGGCCGCGGCCTCGGGGCCTTGATCCAGCAGGGCTTCGCTGGCCGGGCCGATGAGGATGCGGTCGGGGTGGTGGTTGGGGATGGTGCGCTGGGTGGCGGGGTCGAAGTAGCGCAGCTCGTCCAGCTCATCGCCCCAAAGCTCGATGCGCACGGGCCAGGGCTCCGCGGGGGTCCAGATATCGAGGATGCCCCCGCGGCGGCTGAACTGGCCCGGCGCTTCCACCACC
>CAZDCN010000057.1:0-8951 GCA_964503945.1 uncultured Caldilineales bacterium | reverse complement strand
GGGCGGGCGACCCCGGCCAAAGCCCCGTTGACGGGGCGTGGTTTTTAGCCCGCAGCGGGCGTGCTCCGACCTCTGACCTCCGACCTCTGACCTCCGACTTCTGTCCCTGACCTCGCGGGCATTTAGCGCGAAGAAGCGCGGCCGCGGGCGGGCGATCGCGCCTCCCTCCTACGCCAACGCGCCGACGCACCCCTGACTTGCCAGCCGCCGTCTTCTATGCGAAGATCGGGCGTGATGCGCAAGCGACTCCTTCACCCTGCCATCTGGCACATCCTGACCCTCTACGTCCTGCTGGCCGCGGCCTTCAGCATGGCCACGCCCATCTTCGAAGCGCCCGACGAGCTGCAACACGTCTATTTCATCAAGCATCTGGCCGAAACCCGCACGCTGCCCGTGCTTCAGCCGGATGCGGGGGAGGGAGAGGCGTTGTATGGGCAGGAGGCGGGCCAACCACCTCTGTACTACGCGGCAGGCGCAGCCATCGTCGCCGCCGTCGACATGGGCGACGCTCCCCCCGAACGCAACCCCCACGCCAACATCGGGAACCCCTTGCAGCCGGGAAACAAAAACATCGTGGTGCACACGCCCGCGGAACGCTGGCCCTGGCGAGGACTGCCCCTGGCCGTGCATCTGCTGCGGTTCTTCTCCATCTTCCTGGGCGCAGGGACGGTGTTCTTTGTCTGGAGGATCGCGGAGGGGCTGTTTCCGGGCCAGGACGAGCTGGCTCTGGCCGCGGCCGCGGTCGTCGCCTTCCTGCCCCAATTCCTCTTCATCTCCGCCGCGGTCACCAACGACAATCTCATCATCTTCCTCAGTGCGTTCATCCTGTGGCTCATCCTCTACTGGTTCGGGCCGCAGTTTCAGCGCACGCCCGATGGGCCCGAAGCCCTGCTGTTGGGCATGTTCCTGGGCTTCGCCGCGCTCAGCAAACTCAGCGGCCTCTACCTGTGGGGCGTCGTGGCTTTGGTCTATCTGGTCCACGCCTGGATGAGGAAAACGTGGGGGGATAGCCTGGCGTCGGGATTGCTGACCTTCTTCGCCGCGGCAGTCATCGCTGCGCCCTGGTATTGGCGCAACTGGCGGCTTTATGGCGATCCCACCGCGCTTCAGCCCTTTCTGGCCATGGTCGGGCCGCGCACAACGCCCCTGCATCCCCGCACCGAATTTCAGGGGCTGCGCATCAGCCTGCTGGGGCTTTTCGGCTGGTTCAACATTCCCCTGCCTCAATGGACATACCGGGCCTGGGACCTATTCCTGGCCATGACCGCCATCGGCTTTTTGCAGGGCGTGTGGCGACGGCGATTTCATCTTCGGCCTTTGCGACGCTACGCGTTGCTCATGCTTTTAGCAGGATGGCTGGTTATCATCTTCCTGGCGCTCATCCGTTGGACTACGTTGACGCCGGGCACGCAGGGGCGGCTGATCTTTCCGGCTCTGGCGAGCATGGCCGTGCTGGTCATGTTGGGGTGGCGGGAGTGGCTGCCCGGAAAGCGCTGGTGGCTGGCTCTTCCCCCCGCGGCCTTGCTCCTCCTCTCCCTGTACAGCGCGTTCTGGGTCATTCCCTCCGCCTACCGTTACCCCGACCTCATCTCGCCCGAGGACATCCCCCCCGAGGCCCGGCGGGAGCCCATCACGTTCGACGGCCGGATTCAGCTTCTGGGCGCTTGGGCGCAGCCTCTGACCGTGCATCCGGGCGAAGATTTCGAGCTCATCCTCTACTGGCGGCGCACAGAGATGATTCCCTACAACGCCAGTCTCTACATCCACGTGCTGGGACGGAATTACCAGGACGTGGCCCAGGTGAACAGCTATCCCGGTTGGGGCGCCGCGCCCACCCGCTTCTGGCCTCCCGACCAGGTGTTGGCGGACCGCTACCGGATTCACATCCCCGGCGGGCTGGAGACGCCTACGAAGCTGGTGGTGGATGTGGGAATGTATGATTTCGAGACGAAAGCCCAATACCCGGCGATGCTTGCCTCGGGAGAAATGCCGCCTTTGGGCCTGCTGACGCTGCGGGCCATTTCCGCTACCCCGCCGGAAGTCAACATGACCCATCCCACCGATTTTCGGTCCGACGCTCTCATCCAGCTCGCGGGCTATGACCTGCCGACTTCCTCCTTCCGGCCCGGCGAGACCCTGCCCCTCACCCTCTACTGGCGGGCGCTGGCTCCCCCGCCTGAGGATTATCAGGTCTTCGTGCATCTGATAGACGCCCGGGGCCAGCAGGTCGCGGGGTTCGATAAAGCCCCGCGGGATGGCTGGTGGCCTGCGAGCATGTGGGAGCCGGGCCAGACCTTCGCGGACGACTATCCATTGCTCCTGCCCGAGGACCTGCCCCCGGGCGAGTACCAGGTGCGCGCGGGCCTCTACCGCCTGAGCGACCTCGCTCGCCTGCCCCTGTCCAGCCCCTCGGGACAGGTCATCGATGGGGCTGCCGTATTGACGAAAATCACCCTCCAGCCGTAAAATGGGGTGCTGTCCCACGCCCATCCACTGACACGCGGATACGCACACACATCCTATGCTCTCCTCCTATCTCGACCGCTTTCGCTCTCAGCTCGTCTCGCCCGACCCGCGGGTGCAGCGCCAGGCCGTCCTGCTGGCGTTGCTGGCCGCGGGCCTGGTCGCGGGCCTGGCCATCGGCGTGCTGGGCCCTATCATCGCGCTGGCCCTGACCGTCGCCGCCATCGGCGCGGTGGTGGTGTTGCGCAGCCCCTTGTGGGGCCTGGTGGGCGTCATCCTCATTGCCACCCTGCTGCCCTTCGCCACCATGCCCTTCAAGATCGTGTTCACGCCCAGTTTTCTGGACATCGCCATCTTCGCCACCTTCGGCGTGTGGGCGTTGGCCTACGCCCTGGCCCGAGAAACCCGGTTCGAGTTTTCCAGCCTGGGCGGGTTTGTGCTGCTGTTTTTGTTGCTGGCTGCGTTCAGCTTCGTGCTGGGCATGGAACACGCCCGCCCCACCTCCAACAATCTGCGCCAGTTCATGGAGATGATCTTGAGCATCGCGCTCTTCTTTGTGGTCATCAATGTGGTGCGGGATGAGGAAAGCCTGTTTCTGCTGGCGCGAGCGCTGATCCTGGGCGGCGCGGGCGCGGCCTTTTTCGGCATTCTTTTCTATGTCCTGCCGCGAGAGGCCACCGTGTGGATTTTGGACCACATGGCCCGCATCGGCTATCCCGGCGGCTACGGCGCGCTGCGTTTCGTGGAGGATGATCCCAACGGCATCATGCGGGCCATCGGCACCAGCATCGATCCCAACGTTTTCGGCGGCTTGCTCATCCTGGCGGGGGTCTTCACCCTGCCCCAGGTGGTGAGCAAGCGTCCCCTCTTTCCCCGCGGATGGGTGGCGCTGTTCGCTATCATGGATGTAACCGCGCTCTTCCTGACCATTTCCCGCGGCTCCATGCTGGGCTTTCTCATCGGCCTGGTCGCCATCGGGCTCATGCGCTATCGCAAATTGCTGTTGTGGGGATTGATGGGCGCGCTCTTCTTCGGCGTTTTGTTGATGTTCATCCCCTTTGTGCAGGCCTACATCCAGCACTTCATCGAGGGCTTGCAGTTTCAGGATCGGGCCACGCAGATGCGCCTGGGCGAGTACAAGGACGCGCTTACCCTCATCAGCCGCTATCCCCTGTTCGGCGTGGGGTTCACGGGCGCGCCTGAAATCGACCTCTACATCGGCGTCTCCTCCCTCTATCTGCTCATGGCCGAGGAGATGGGGCTGGTGGGCGTGGCCGCCTTTCTGCTTACCATGCTGGCGTTTGTCCTCCAACTCATCCACGGGTTGCGTCATGCGCACCAGGACGCCCGGCTGGAGGCCATCATGCTGGGGGTTCTGGGCGCGATGGCGGGATTGCTGGCCGCGGGCGTGCTCGACCACTATCTCTTCAATCTCAATTATCCTCACATGACCGCGCTGTTGTGGATTTTCGTGGGGATGGGCGTCAGCGCCGCTCAGTACGCCCAGCGCTTCATGGATAGACGGGCCGCGGTCTCTCCATCCTGAACGCGCCCTCCCGGTGGATGTCAGGGATGATAGTTGGAGAAATAGAGGATCACCACCACGGCCAGGGCCCAGAAGGCCGCGGAGAAGAAGAGAGGCTTGTCTTTGAAGATGAGCTCATCGGGAGCGCCGCCTAGCTGCTTGACGTGGATGAGGTAGAGATAGCGGAAGAGGAAATAGATGACGATGGGGATGGTGAGCATCATCAGGTGGTTTTCGGGCAGGTTCTGGGCGGAAAAAGTGTAAAGGGAATAGGTCACCACCGTCGCGCCCGTGGTCAGGCTTATGAGATTGTCCAGAAAGTCGAGGTTGTATTCATCCAGAATCGCCCGGTGGTTCACTGCATCCCCCTGCATGGCCACGAGCTCGGCCCGGCGCTTGCCCAGGGCGATGATCAGCGCCACCAGGGTGATGCACACATACAGCCAGGGCGAGAAACGCTCCACCTGCACCACGGCCGCGCCTGCAGCCACCCGCAACACGAACCCGGCGGCGATGGTGAACACATCCAAAATGACCATGTTCTTCAGCCAGAAGGAATAGGCCACGTTCATCACGAAATAGCCGCTGAGGATGAGCCCGGCGGTGGGGTTCAGCAGCCAGGAGGCGGGCAGGGCGAAGGCTAGAAGCGCCCCCAAGGCCATGATGGCGTAAGCGGGCTTGAGCGCGCCCGAGGCCAGGGGGCGGTGCCGCTTCAGCGGGTGCGCTCGATCCTTCTCGATATCGACCAGATCGTTGAGCAGATAGACCGCGCTGGAAACCAGGCAGAAGAGCGCGAACATGGCCGTGGTCTTGAGGAAAAGGTCGAATTCCAGAAATTTGCCGTCGAAGATCAGCGCGGCATAGACGACCACGTTCTTCGTCCACTGCCTGGGACGCATGGTTTTGATGATGGCTCGGATGGTGGACATAAACTTGGGCCTGAAATAGTCGATGGGCAATGTAGCCCATAATCTTAGCCCCGCAGGCGGGCAGGGTCAAGTTTGCAGGCGCTGCAAAGGGTTTGTCTCACGCCGTTCTTGAAAATAGCACGCGGATGACGCGGAGGGGACGCGGATAAACGCGGATCAGAGAAAAAATCAGAAAAAGGGTCGGCGTTTATCGGCGTTGCGAAGCATCCGCATCATCCGCGTTCCCATCTTCATCCTTTTATTGAATACCGCACGGATCACCGCCCACACGCCCCCTCGTTCGGATGCGATAGCGCGGCGCCTACTGACCTCGCCCGAACACGATCATCTGCAGGGTTTTCACGATGAGGTAGAGATCGAAGGCGATGCTAGCGTTCTGGATGTGATAGAGCTCGTATTCGAATTTGTGCAGATGGGAAATGTCGTCATCCGCGTAGCGGTAGCGGATCTGGGGCCAGCCCGTGAGGCCCGGCTTCATGCTGAAACGCAGATGGTAGAAGGGGATCATCCTGGCCAGGCGATCGGCATTCACCTTGCGGATGGGCCGCAGGCCCACGATGCTGAGCTCGCCCTTGAGCACATTCCAGAGCTGGGGCAACTCATCCAGTCGGGTTTTGCGCAGCCATTTGCCCACCCGCGTCACCCGCGGGTCCTCGGCCTGGGCGTACGCGGCCTCGCCCTCCTCCTCGTATTTGTGGTACATGGAGCGGAATTTGGCGATGACGATGGGCTTCTGACGCATGCCCAGGCGCTCCTGACGGAAGATGGCCGGGCCGGGCGAATCCAGTTTGATGGCCAGCATGAGTAGGGGCCAGAAGGGGAGGCTGATGGCCAGCCCCAGCAACGCCAGGGCGATGTCCATGACCCGCTTGATCTGGCGCACCACCGCGGACCCGTAGGGTTGGCTGAGATAGGTGAGGATCCAGCGGGCGTCGATGGTTTCGATGGGCACCCGGCCCGTCATCGCGCCATAGAAATTGGCTGCATCGTATACCCCGATGCCGTCGAATTTCCAGTCGATGGCTTGCTCCAGATATTGGGGCGGAATGCCGGCGCGGGCGGAGAACACCAGCACATTCACTTCCTCATCCCGAACGACCTGCTCCAGGGTGCGGCCCTGGTCATCCACCAGATGCCAGTCGCCGTTCCCTTCCCGATCTTTCAGGTTCGCGATCATAAATGTCCCCACCACCTCGTAATCCCCCAGGGGGCGTTCGCTGATCTCGGCTTCGATGCCCTTCTCCACGGGGTTGTCCACCACCAGCAGCACCCGCTTGGGCCTGGTGAAGCGCAGGAGGTAGAGATGGAAAAGGCGTCGCCAGGCATAGAGCCCCAGAAAGGCCAGGGGCCATTGCACCAGCACGACCACGCGGCCGAGTTGTAAGCCGCGTAGGAAGAAGGAGATGAACGCGGCCAGGGCCATGCCCACGAACGTGGCCAAAAAGAGCACCGCCGCATTGGTGCGGTCGCTCATATCCCGGCCCAGGTTGTATTGATCGAAAATGTACAGGGCGAAGAGGAAGGTAAAGAGCAGGGAATAGGCTCCGCTGGGCAAGGGCCAGAGCTGCACTTCGCTGAAACCGGCCTCTTCAAAAAGCACCCGCCGCACCAGCACCGCCAGAAGGACGGTGAGAATGATGATAAGGGCGTCACCCAGGAGCAGTGCGATCTGTCGCCGCCGCTCCGGGCCCGTCCACAGGCTTTCCCGATGCAAACTCATAGCAGCCCTTTCTCCTTCAGCAGTTGCAGGTAGAGGTCTTGGGTCTTACGCTGCATGGTGGCGATGTCCCAGCGGTCGTCCACCAGCGCCCGCCCTTGCTGGCCCATGCGCCGGGCCTCCTCCGGGCGCTGGATGAATCGTTCCAGGGCCTGACTCATGGCCCGCACATCGCCATAGGAAAAGACGTAGCCGTTCACCCCGTCGCGCACCATCTCCCGCACGCCTTCGGCCTCGAATGCGAGGACAGGGACCCCCACCGCGTCCGCCTGCACCAGCACCTGGGGCAGGCCCTCCCGCTCGCTGGCGAAGAGCTTGACGTGCAGCGCCGCCATGATCTCGGGCACATCGTTGCGGTAGCCCAAGAAGTGGATGCGATTCGTCAGACCCGCATCCGCCGCCATCTGTTGCAGCCTTTGGGCCGAGAACCCTTCGCCTGCGAAGACCAGATGCAGTTGGGGATAGCGGGGCGCGAGGTCTAGCATCATGCGGATGAGATAGCGATGGCCCTTGCGCCACTCCAGCGCGGCGATGTACCCGGCCACGAACGCATCTTCGGGCAGGCCCAGCTCCCGGCGTTTGGCCCGGCGGGCCTCCTCCGGCAGCTCGGCCGCGGCCCGGAACGCGCTCAAATCCATGCCGCTGTGGATGATGACATAATCTTCCGGTTTCCCCACGCCTGCATCCAGATAGCGTTGCATCAGGTCCTCGCCCACGCTGATGACCTTGTCGGTCCAGGTCATGGCCCGTTTTTCCAGCCAAAGATAGGTGGCGTTCTCCAGCCAGGTTTGCGTGGGATTGAAGGTCGCGCCGTGCAGTCCGTGGATAACCAGAGGCGCGCCCGCGCGATGCGCGGCCCAGCGTCCCAGAATGCCCGCCTTGCCCAGATGGGTGTGCACAATGGTGTAGTTGCGCTCCCGAAACAGCTTCTCCAGCGCCCGGCCGGCCCGCCAGTCCTTGAGTGGGTGGAGGGAGCGAATCAAGTCGGGGATTTGAATCCAGTGGACGCCCGCGCCCTCGGCCCGCCAGCGGTCCGCACTGGCGCCCACGATGAGGTCCACTTCGAACCGGGATTTATCCAGCCCGGCGCAGGTCATGATGGTGTTCTTGGCGCCGCCCGCGCCATGAAAGCGGGTGATGACATGGGCGACGCGGATTTTGGGGGAGGACGGGGACGCGGGGGACGATGGAGGCATGGGGGAATCAGGGTTCAGAGTTCAGAAATCAGTTCGAGCGCGGCGGTCAGGGCATGGACGAAGCGGTCGAGGCCGAAGTTGTCCAGGGCGTAGGTTTGTGCGGCCCGCCCCATGCGCCGGCGCAAGGCGTCGTCGGTCAGGAGTCGAGCCAGGCGGTCGGTGAGGGCGTCGAGATCGTCGATGGGGACGACGAAGCCGGTTTCGCCGTCGAGGGTGGTTTCGGTGTGGCCGCCGCTGGCGCTGCGCACCGCGGGCACGCCCGCGGCCGCGGCCTCGATGATCACCAGGCCGAAGCCCTCCACCCGACTGGGCAGGGCCAGAACGTCCAGGGTGCGGTAGAACGCGGGCATGTCCTCCAGCCAGCCGGGAAAATGAAACCGGCCGGCGTCGATGAGGGGCCGGGCCCGGGCCAGCATCCTTTGCTTGAAATCGTGATAAGCGTCGGGCGCATCGCCTGCGACGAGAAAATGAGTCTGGGGCAGGGTCTGAGCCAGGCGCAGCGCGGCTTCCACGAACAGGTCCACGCCCTTGCGCGGGGTGATGCTTCCCACCAGGCCCGTCACCCGCGCGTCGGGCGGGATGCCCAGCTCCGCGCGCATGTCGGGGCCCGGACGGCTGAACGACTCCAGCGGGACGCCGTTGGGGATGTAGTCGATGCGGTCGGCGTAGGCGGGATGGCGCTGTTGGAAGGCCCGCTGCACATCGCGGGAGCAGGCCGCGGCCCGAGTCATCAGCCGCATGGCCAGGGCGTCCATCCGGCCCCGGTCCAGGTCCTGCTTGATGTGCCAGAGGATAGGCGTGCGGGCCAGTTTTGCGGCCGCGCCCAGGGTGAGAACGGCCCGGCGGTTGTTGGCGTAGAACGCATCCGCCCGGATGCGTCGTAGCCAGCGAGCCAGGCTCACGCTCCACGGCGCGAGCAAGGCGGTCTGTCGTATTCTATCCCAGGCCGAGCCCTGAAGCAAAGCCCCGCCTGTGCGGGCCAGTTCCGAGGGCAGGGGGCGGATAATCACCGGCAGGCCCAGCGCCCGGGCCCGCTCTACAAAAGGTCCTTCGTCGGGAACGAGGATGACGGGATTGAGGCGGGCGGGATCGTAGCGCTCGAAAAATCGGAGGATGTCGAG
>CAZDCN010000056.1:0-8988 GCA_964503945.1 uncultured Caldilineales bacterium | reverse complement strand
ACTTCTGGCGCAGGAAGCTCTTCGGTGAGGAGCATATCCAGCGCTTCGACCTCCTCTTTTTGCTCCTGCTCCGCTTCCTTCTCCAGCGCCTCGCGGCGGGCCGCGGCCTCCATCCGGGCCTTGAAGCCCGTGCCCACCGGAATCAACTTGCCGATGATCACGTTCTCCTTCAGGCCGCGCAGATGGTCCACCGCGCCGCGCACGGCCGCATCGGTCAGCACTCGGGTGGTCTCCTGGAAGGACGCAGCAGCCAGGAAGCTCTCGGTGTTCAATGAGGCTTTGGTCACGCCCATCAGCACATACTCATAGGTCGCAGGCTGACCGCCGTTGGCCAGGATCTGATTATTGATGTTGCGCAGCAGGAAGTGATCCACCACCTCGCCGGGGAGGAACTCCGAGTCGCCCGGATCGAGGATCGTCACCCGGCGCAGCATCTGGCGCAGGACGATTTCGATGTATTTGTCGTGGATGCCCACGCCCTGGGAGCGGTACACCTTCTGCACTTCATTGAGGATGTACATGGCCGTGGCCTCGCGGCCCTGAATGCGCAGCACCTCCTTGGGATTTTTGGAGCCTTCGGTGAGCTGCTGGCCCGCATGGACTTGCTGACCTTTCTCCACCCGTAAGCGAGCGGTCGGAGAAATCGGCTTGGTCCATACCTGAGTCTCTTCCCGGCGGATGTAGAGAACGCCCTCTTCGAAGTAAGCCTCGCCCTCTTCACCGGCCAGGATTTCCTTGCCTTCGGCGTCACGGGCCACCACCGTGTCCGCACTCACCCGGTCGCCGTCGGAGATGACCAATTCGTAACCTTCGGGGATTTCCACCACATGGCGGATGAGCTGCGTGGAGGTGATGGAAACGTAGCGCTGCTCCTCGTCCCAATAGACGTCGAAGACGCCGTCGATCTCGGCAATGACCGCCTCGCCGCGAGGATTGCGGGCCTCGAACAGCTCCTCGACGCGGGGCAGACCCTGGGTGATGTCGCCGCCTGCGGCCACGCCGCCGGTGTGGAAGGTGCGCAGGGTGAGCTGGGTGCCCGGCTCGCCGATGGACTGGGCCGCGATGATGCCCACGGCCTCGCCCAGTTCCACCACGCCGCCCCGAGCCAGGTCCTCGCCATAGCACTTGCGGCAAATGCCGAATTCGGTCTCGCAGGTAAAGGGGGAGCGGACGTAGATTTTGTCGATATCGGAACCGGCAATGGCCGTAGCCGTCTCCTGATCGATGACCTCGCCATTGGAAGCCAGAAGCGCGCCCGTCTCCGGATCGTACACATCTTCCAGCAGAGAGCGGCCCTTGACGCGCTCCACGAAAGGCACGCCCGCCTGCGCGGCGTCCTCGCGGGTCAGCCAGATGCCATGATCCGTGCCGCAGTCGTCCTCGGTGATGATCACGTCCTGGGCCACATCCACCAAACGGCGGGTGAGATAGCCCGCGTCCGCGGTCCGCAACGCCGTGTCGGCCAAGCCCTTGCGGGAGCCGTGGGTGGAGAGGAAGTATTCCAACGCAGTGAGGCCCTCGCGGAAGTTGGAGCGAATGGGCAGGGGGATGATCCGCCCTGATGGATCGGCCATGAGGCCGCGCATGCCTGCAAGCTGCCGGATGGGTTGCACGCCGCCCTTGGTGGCGCCGGAATGGGACATCGCGCCCAACCCCTCGCGAGGATCCAGCAACCGTTGCACTTCCTTGGTCAGCTCATCCGTGGCGTGGGTCCACAGTTCCACGATCTTGCTGTACTTTTCATCAGCGGTGATGAGACCGCGGCGGTACTGCCGCTCCACCTTGTCCGCCTCTTCCGAGGTGCGCTGGACGATCTCCTCCTTATTGGGGGGCACGTGAATGTCGGAAACCGCAATGGTCATGCCGGAACGGGTGGCGAAATAGAAGCCGATGTCCTTGATGGTATCCACCACATCGGGCGTGCCCTCGGGCCCCATGCGCTGGTAGACCGTGCCCACGAAGTCATTGAGCACCTTCTTATCCAGCAGCTTGTTCAGGAAACGAATCTTAGGAGGCATGTAGAAGTTGAAGATAACCCGTCCCACCGTCGTGTCGATCATCCCGGTGGGCGTCTCCTCCTCGGGCAAGATGGCCTTGGCCTTGAACGCATCCATGATGTCGCGGAAGGCCGCAGGCCCGATGCCCGGCAGATCGATGAGCCCCTTGCGGCCACGGGCCTGATACAGGCTCACGATCTGGCCGACGTGCTCGATGCCGGCATCCAACAGCGCCTGAGTCACCCGCTCGGGCAGGTCCAGATCCTCAACAGCAATGTCATCCAACCAGCTCCGATAGTAGAATTTGATAGGCGCGCGCAGGTCCACGTGGCCCAGCTCATAGGCCATGAGCACCTCTTCGTAATCGCCGAAGACCTTGCCCTTGCCCTTAGCGTCCGGGTCCTCCACCGTCAGGTAATAGCAACCCATGACCATATCCTTGGAAGGACCGACAATGGGCTCGCCCGACGCAGGCTTGAGCAGGTTCTTGGTGGAAAGCATGAGCTCCCGGGCCTCCTGCACCGCCTTATCGGAAAGGGGCACATGCACCGCCATCTGGTCGCCGTCGAAGTCCGCGTTGAACGCGGCGCAGGCCAGAGGGTGGAGCTGGATGGCGTTGTCCTCGATGAGGATGGGCTCGAAAGCCTGGATGGAGAGGCGGTGCAGGGTAGGCGCGCGATTCAGCAGCACGGGCCGGGTCTTGATCACCTCTTCCAGCACGTCCCACACGGCAGGATCGGTGCGGTCCACCATGCGCTTGGCGCTCTTGATGTTGTGCGCGTAATTATGCTCCACCAGTTTCTGCATGACGAAAGGCTTGAACAGCTCCAGGGCCATCTTCTTGGGCAGACCGCACTGATGCAGCTTCAGCGTGGGACCGACGACGATGACCGAACGCCCCGAATAGTCCACGCGCTTGCCCAGCAGGTTTCGGCGGAAGCGCCCCTGCTTGCCTTTGAGCAAATCGCTGAGGGATTTGAGCTTGCGCTTGCCGCTGCGGCTCACCGCGTGCCCGCGACGCCCGTTGTCGATAAGACTGTCCACGGCCTCCTGCAACATGCGCTTCTCGTTGCGCACGATGACGCTGGGCGCGCCCAGGTCCAACAGGCGCTTGAGGCGGTTGTTGCGGTTGATGACGCGGCGGTAGAGGTCGTTCAGGTCGCTGGTGGCGAAGCGACCGCCATCGAGCTGCACCATGGGGCGCAGGTCGGGCGGGATCACGGGCAGCACGGTGAGGATCATCCATTCGGGCCGATTGCCGCTCTTGCGGAAAGCCTCCACCACTCGCAGACGCTTCGCGGCCTTGCGCTGTCGCTGCTTCGAGCGGGTGGTGCGGATCTCATCGCGCAGCTCCTGGGCCAGCTTATCCAGATCGATGCGCTTCACCAGTTCGTAAATGGCCTCCGCGCCCATGCCCGCCTTGAAGATATTGCCCCAGCGGTCTTCAAAATCGCGAAATTCGGTTTCGGTGAGCAATTCGCCCTCGCGCAGGCTCTTCAGCTCCTGCATCTGGGCCTCCATGTGGACGCGAATCTTCTCCTTGCGCGCGTCGATATGCTCATAAAGACGGCTGAGCATCTCTTCCGCTTCGCGACGGTGCTCCTCCCTTTTTGCGTTGGCGTTGGCCCGGGCCGCCTCCACGGCCCGATCCCGTTCATCCTGTAACACGGTAAGCCGATCCTTCAGGGCCTCGTTCAACACATCCTGATGGCTGGATTCGAGCACCACGCCCGCGGGGATCAGCGGCTCATCGCTCCAGGGCAGCATGACGGGCTTCGACAGTTTCTTGCCCCGATTTTCCTGAATGTAGGCCTGTAGCTCCCGGCCCACCTCGCTGACCTCGGCCGCTTTCTGCTCCAGGTCTTCTTCGGCCCGAGCAATGGCCGCGGATTCCTCCGCATCCACGGCAGCGATAGCCTCATCCCGGGCATTCTCCACCGCCTCAAGCTGAGCGCTGGCGTCAGACTCGACCCGGGCGAAACGGGCCTGCATCTCCCGCTCCAGACGCTGCAGAGTGCGGGTGCGGTTATCCTCATCGACCTTGGTGATGATGTACTGGGCGAAGTAGAGCACCCGCTCCAGATTGCGCGGAGAAATGTCCAGCAGCAATCCCAGGCGGCTGGGCACGCCCTTAACATACCAGATGTGGCTCACCGGCGACACAAGCTGGATGTGGCCCATGCGCTCACGTCGCACCCGCGCGGGCGCCACCTCCACGCCGCACTTCTCGCACACCACGCCCTTGTGGCGGATGCGCTTGTATTTGCCGCAGTAGCACTCGTAATCCTTGGTGGGGCCAAAGATGCGCTCGCAGAACAGGCCGTCCCGCTCCGGGCGCAAGGTGCGGTAGTTGATGGTTTCCGGTTTCAGAACCTCGCCATGAGACCATTCCAGGATCTTCTCGGGCGAGGCCAGACTGATGCGGATCGCGTCAAAGTTGTTGACTTCCAAGGTGAAAACCTCCTTTGTCCAAGGTGCGGCGCACCTCAAGGGAATCTATCGTTAAGGCGCGCACCCGCCGGGAAGGCGACGAACAGGGGACGTCGGACCCCATGGCAGGCGCATCGCACCGGTTGGTTATCGGCGTCCTCGGCCCGTCATCGAGCCGGGAAGCTTGAGACTGAAGCCCAGGCTGGGCAGATCGGTGGCGTCCTCCCGGGCGAGCTGGATGCTCTCCTCGTTCTCGTTGAAGACCTCCACATCCAGAGCCAGAGATTGTAACTCCTTGACCAGAACCTTGAAGGATTCGGGCACGCCGGGCGGCTGGATGGGCTCGCCCTTGACGATGGCCTCGTAGGTCTTCACCCGACCGGTGACATCGTCCGATTTGACGGTGAGCATCTCTTGCAGCATGTAGGCCACGCCGTAAGCTTCCAGGGCCCACACCTCCATCTCGCCGAAGCGCTGGCCGCCGAACTGAGCTTTGCCGCCCAACGGCTGTTGGGTGACCAGACTGTAGGGGCCAATGGAGCGGGCGTGGACCTTGTCTTCCACCAGGTGGTGGAGCTTGAGCATGTAGATGGTGCCCACGGTGACGAACTGCTCGAAGGGCTCGCCCGTGCGGCCATCATACACCTTCATCTTGCCGGTGATGGGCGTGGGCCACCCGATGCGTTTGGAAAGGGCTTCCGCGGCTTGTTGCAGCTCCGGCCCGCTCAGATCGCCCGGCTCCTCGCCATAGTGGCGCATCCACTCGGCCAGAGCTGTGTCAACGGCGGCTTCATCCGCAGCCGCCTTCTCATCCAGACTGCGGTGGTCATCCTCATACACCATGATGAACTCGGGGTCATAGCCCCGTTCCTGCAGCCAATGATGAAGCACGGTGCGGCGGGCGTAAGTGCCATCGTAGAACACCTGCTCGAAGTCCACATCCTCATCGTCGGCCAGATAAACCTCTTCGATGTAGGCGATGCGGATGTCATCATCATCTTCGAACTCGGCCTCATCGCCCAGCTCCCGAGCCCAGGCCAGCGCGGCCTCGGTGACATCCTTCCAGGCCTTGTCGATGAGCCAGGCCCGGGCCAATTCCGCCTCGATCTGGCGCTCGCTGGCGCCATCGAACACGGGCGTCATGGCCTTGAAGCCCAGGCGGTCAGCGGCCCAGCCCAGGTGCGTTTCCAGAATCTGCCCGATGTTCATGCGGGCGGGCACGCCCAGAGGATTGAGGATGATATCCACCGGGGTGCCGTCGGGCAGGAAAGGCATATCGGCTTCGGCCACGACCCGGGAGACCACGCCCTTGTTGCCGTGACGCCCAGCCATCTTGTCACCCACGGTGAGCTTGCGGCGTTGGGCCACGCTTACCCGGACCATGCTCTCCACGCCCGCGGGCAGGTCGCGATTATCCTCCCGGGTGAAGACTTTAATGTCCACCACCTTGCCCCGTTCACCGTGGGGCAGGCGCAGGGAGGAGTCGCGCACCTCGCGGGCTTTTTCGCCGAAGATGGCCCGCAGGAGCTTCTCTTCGGGCGTGAGTTCGGTTTCACCCTTGGGCGAAATCTTGCCCACCAGGATGTCGCCGGGCTTCACCTCGGCGCCAATGCGGATGATGCCCCGCTCATCCAGGTTGCGCAATGCGTCCTCGCCCACGTTAGGAATGTCTCGCGTGATCTCCTCGGGCCCAAGCTTGGTGTCCCGGGCCTCGGCCTCGTATTTCTCGATATGGATGGAGCTATAAACGTCCTCCCGCACCAGACGTTCAGAGATGAGAATGGCGTCCTCGTAGTTGCCGCCATCCCAAGCGATGAAGGCCACGGTGACATTGCGGCCCAGGGCCAGCTCGCCCAGTTCGGTGGAGGAGCTGTCGGCCAGCACCTGCCCCGCCTGCACGATGTCGCCCTTGCGCACAATGGGCTGCTGGTTGATGCAGGTGGACTGGTTGGAGCGGGAGAACTTGCGCAGCGCATACGTCCGCTGCGCGCCATCATTTTCTTGCACGATGATTCGATCCGCGGTCACGCTGATGACCTTGCCCGGAGCCTGAGCCAGCACCACATGGCCCGAGTCCACCGCGGCGGGGTATTCCATGCCGGTGCCCACCACCGGGGCCTTGGGCTCCATCAGAGGCACGGCCTGGCGCTGCATGTTCGAGCCCATGAGCGCGCGATTGGCGTCATCATGTTCGAGGAAGGGAATGAGCGCGGCGGAGACGGAGACGATCTGCTGAGCCGACACGTCCATGAATTGGACGTTGTGGGGATCGTCCAGCAAGAATTCGGCCTTGTGACGCACGGAAACGCGCTTGCGCAGAAAACGCCCGTCATCAGCCAGGGGGGTGGAAGCCTGGGCGATGTGATAATTGTCTTCCTCATCCGCGCTGAGATAGACAATCTCGTCTGTGGCCACCGGTTGAATCGCCAGACGGGGAATGGCCTCCGCGAATTCAGCCAGCTTGATGGCCATATCCTCGTCGATGCGATCCCCCGCCTTGCCCAACAATTGGCCCGTTTCCGGATGTTTCACATCCCGATCGAGCACATAGCCCACGCACTTTTCGGGATCGTTTTCCACATCGTGGATGACCCGCCGATACGGGGTCTCGATGAAACCGAAATCATTGATGCGGGCATAGGTGGCCAGGGAGCCGATGAGGCCGATGTTGGGGCCTTCGGGCGTCTCGATGGGACAGATACGGCCATAGTGGGAGTGGTGGACGTCGCGCACCTCAAAGCCGGCGCGCTCGCGGCGCAGGCCGCCGGGCCCCAGAGCTGAGAGACGACGCTTGTTGGTCAGCTCCGACAGCGGATTGGTTTGGTCCATGAACTGGCTGAGCTGGGAGCCGCCGAAGAACTCGCGCACCGAGGCCACCACCGGGCGGATGTTGATCAGGGACAGGGGGCTGATCTGGTCCGCGTCGCGGGTGCTCATGCGCTCGCGCACGGTGCGCTCCATGCGCAATAGCCCCACCCGCAGCTGATTCTGCAACAGCTCGCCCACGGTCTTCACCCGGCGATTGCCCAGGTGATCGATGTCATCGGGGTCTTCCACCCCGTTGTTGATGCGAATGATGTGACGAATGACCTGGATAATGTCTTCCTTGGTAATGAGGCGATGATCCAGGTCCACGTCCACCTTCAGGCGACGGTTGAGCTTATAGCGACCCACTTTGCCCAGGTCGTAACGTCGGGGATCGAAGAAAAGGCGCTGGAGATGATTTTTGGCATTTTCCAACGTGGGCGGATCCACCGGGCGCAGGCGGCGATAGAAGTCGATGAGGGCTTCCTCGGGAGTGCGCTTGTTGGGATCTTCTTTTTCGATGGTGCTGAGAATGAAGGGGTGGTCGGGATTGGTGTCATCTTCGGCGAAGAGAGCCATGATCTCTTCATCCGTGCCATAGCCCAGGGCCCGAAGCAAAATGGTGACCGGCAGCTTGCGCTTGCGATCCACTTTCACCGAAATGATATCCCGCTTGCTGGTCTCGAACTCGAGCCAGGCCCCGCGATAGGGGATGATTTTGGCATTGCACAAACGGCGGCCGGTCTGGCGATCTTCATCGGCCATAAAGTAAGCGCCCGGAGAGCGGATAAGCTGGCTGACGATGACTCGCTCTGCGCCGTTGTAGATGAAGGTCGCGTTTTCGGTCATCTTGGGGAAGTCCCCCATGAAGACCTCCTGCTCCTGCACCTCGCCCGTTTCGCGATTTACCAGTCGCACCTGCGCATACAAAGGCATGTTGTAGGTGGATTCGCGATCGCGGCATTCTTCCACCGTGAATTTGGGTTCGCCAAAGCGATAACCCTCGAAGTGCAGCTCCAGATTTTTATTGTAGGAAACAATGGGAGAAATCTCGTCGAAAAGCTCCCTCAATCCCACTTCCTGGAACCAATTGTAGGATTTGAGTTGCACCTCGATGAGGTAAGGAAGCGGCATCACCGGCTTCAATCGTGCGTAAGACTTGCGGTGAACCATCAGGTTAGGCATACGAGTTGCGGGCATGGATGGAAACACTCCTTGGATGGATAAGAGTGGAAAAGGGCAACAGGGGCTAGACGCGCGTAAAGCCCACCGGAAGGGCGGGCCTCGTCAGCTCAAACGCCAACCAGACGCGGTTGGTCTCTGGAAACTATGGAAATGTATTTGGTCCGATATGGACCCAAAACGGTGGGAGATCAAGACAGGAAGTGAATTCGTGCAATTAAATATGCGGACATTTTTCTGTTTGACGCGAATATGCATTTTAGCACACGCCAACCCCATTGTCAAGTGCTAAACCTGAAAAATGGGCATAAAAACCCACCGCCACGCGCCTTCGCTGGCGTTTTCATGGAATTTTCATCTGGAGCCCATCATACATCATTTCGCGACGTTTGGCAAATCTGCTTTGAAAATAAAAAGGACACGGATGAACACGGAAAAACACGGATAATTTATAAAAATCTGTGTCCGAAGGCCGTGTCAATCCGTGTCCCCATTTCCATCCGTATCGGCGGGCGGCAACCCGTGAAGCCTGCTTCGTAAATAGGCCTCTGCCACGTCATTCTGAGGGAGCGAA
>CAZDCN010000055.1:0-9028 GCA_964503945.1 uncultured Caldilineales bacterium | reverse complement strand
CAGACAACAGACCATGGACAACCATGCTCCCAAGCTTCGCACGAAAAACCTGACACGGGTTGTGGGAGAGAAGGTCATCGTCAAAAATGTGAACCTTTCGGTGATGGCGGGCGAGGTGTTGATGATCGTGGGTCCCAGCGGGTCGGGCAAGTCCTCGCTGCTCAGGCTCATCAATCGGCTGGATGAGCCCACCGCGGGGACGGTGTATCTGGATGGGCGGGACTATCGGGAGCTGCCCCCTCTGGAATTGCGACGACGAGTGGGCATGATGATGCAGATGGCCTACCTGTTTCCGGGCTCGGTGGCGGATAACATCCGCTTCGGCCCGCGGCAACGGGGGATCGAATTGCCCGATGACGAGATCGAACGCCTGTTGGCCCGGGTGGGCCTATCGGGCTTCGGCGACCGGGATGTGGCCCGGCTTTCAGGCGGAGAAGCCCAGCGCGTGGCCCTGGCCCGGGTGCTGGCCAACGAACCCGAGGTCATCCTGCTGGATGAACCCACATCAGCGTTGGACCAGGACGCCAAGGATGCGGTGGAGGCATTGCTGCAAGAGGTGATTCGCGAGGAATGTCTCACCTGCATCTGGGTGACTCATGACCTACAGCAAGCCGTGCGCATGGCCGATCGGGTGGGGCTGATGGAGAAAGGAAAACTCATTCGAACCGGCGCGCCCCAGGAGGTGCTCCATGCTTAGCCAATTCATTCAGGACCCCATCTATCTTGCTGCGGCTCAAGCCCTGGTGGCGGGCGGCCTGGCTCTGGTCATGATGGCCATCGCCGCCTGGTATGGCATCCACCTGGAAAAAGAGATCGTGATCTCTCTCATCCGCGGGTTGGTGCAGGTGGTGGCGGTGGGCTCCGTCCTGCTCTTCATCTTCGATGGTCCCACCGTACTGGGTTTCGCCATCCTGGCGGGCATGATGCTGCTGGCGGCCAAGACCGCGGAGAAACGCGCCGGCGATCTGCCGGGCGCGTTCAAGGTCTCTTTCTGGGGCATTCTCATCGGCGCAGGCTCGGTGATCATTCTCATGACCCTGGCCGGCGTCATCGACACG
Source organism: uncultured Caldilineales bacterium (assembly GCA_964503945.1). Classification (GTDB taxonomy): domain Bacteria; phylum Chloroflexota; class Anaerolineae; order J102; family J102; genus M2005. The sequence goes on along the minus strand of CAZDCN010000055.1, from coordinate 7,970 downwards.
AAGCTGACCGCGCTCATCCCCATCGGCAGCATGATCGTGGCCAACAGCATGAACTCGGTGGGGCTGGCTCTGGATCGTTTCAAGGGGGAGATTACCGCGCACGTGGGGCACATCGAGACCGCGCTGGCCCTGGGCGCGGAGCCCAACATCGCGGTGCGTCCCTACACCCAGGCCGCGATCAAAGCCAGCCTCATCCCTCGGATCGATTCCCTGCGCTCCCTGGGCATTGTCTGGATTCCGGGCGTGATGACAGGCATGTTGCTGGGTGGCAGCCAGCCGGTGGAGGCCGCGCTCTACCAGTTCGTGATCATGGCCATGATCCTCACCATCTCGGGCCTGGCCTCATTGGTGAGCGCGCTGCTCATGGTCGGGCAAATCTTCACCCCCGCGGATCAGCTGGCTTTGAGGCGAGAAAACCCATAAGTCCGCCCGGACGCTATTTCGCTGTCGGGGGAATGATCCCCGACGGGCGTAAGCTCGATGAAAAGGCCAAGAAGCGTCTTTGAAGGGACGCCTCCAAATTGCTGTTGCAAAGAAAAGCTGATTGACAACTTTTAAGGGTGGCGCTAAAATGAAAGTGGAGTAATGACCGATGGCTTTCTTCGATCGAGATCCCCAACTCGCGGAACAACTGGAGCGTGAGGGACGTTTGGTCATGCTGTGGTCATTCGTCGCCATTTCTGCGCCGTTATATATCGACGCGCTGATCACCATCCTCAAAGGCCAGTTGGATGCCGTCAGTCTGATGGCCAATGTCCTGCTCTTTGCCCTGTTTGCCGGCCTCATGCGGCTGCTTTTCAAAAGTTCTTCCCCACTTTCGAACATGGTCGCGGGCGGCTTGGCTTTAACCGTAGTCTATGGCCTCCTATTGGCGTTTGGGTTTCACTTGATTGCGGGAACGATCTTCCTTTACATCTACCTGTATGTACTCTTCACCTTGAGCAGCACGCTATTCTTATTGGGATTCAGCGAACGACTGTGAGCGCGGGTTCCTCTCGCAGAATGGAGATTTTGGCATCTGCGAAAGGCTGGGTCATCTTGAGGACAAGATGCGATCCTTCGTTCGACTTTTCCGCGAGGGAAAGATTTTGTCGCGCGATGTCGTAGTCTGGATCCAGTTCCAACGCCCGTTGGAACGCCTTCCGGGCTTCGTCGCTCCTTCCTTGCATCAACAGCGATGTACCCAAATTGTTCCAGGGTTGGGGCAACACGTCCCCCAGGGCAATAACATCCCGGAACGCCTTTTCCGCCTCCTTCCAGCGTTGTTTGGTCATGTGTTTGAGGCCCTGATTATACCTTTCTTGCTGCTTGATGAGCATTTCCAAAGTGAAATCGGCGCCGCGTTCTGCAATTTCTTCCAGCACAAGGGGTTCGATTTCGCGCAATTTTTCGTCGATGATCTTCCGCACACGCGTGCCTTTGGGCTCCAATTGCGCGGCCGCCTTTAACTCGCGCAAAGCCACGCCCGAACGCGAGGTGAAGATCGCCGCGCCCGCAAGATTGAGTCGTAACGCTGAATCCTCGGGGAATTCTTTGACAGCCCGCTTCATGAACTGGTAAGCTTCTTCGTACTGACGGAGCATCATCAAACTGCCGCCGCCGACGGAGTAGGCGTCATACCGTTCGTCACTGCGGCGGGGAGTGATTTGCAGCAGCTTTTCGGCCTCGGAGATGGCTTCCGCATACCGTTTTTTGTCATGATGTTTTATCATTCGGTCGTAGTGCACGGCGATGCGGTAATCGCTGCCGATTTTCAGTTTTCGTTCTGATTTTATGCGTTTTTTCCTTTTCTTAGCCACACTTGTCCTCTCGAAAATGCTCGAAAATGGGGGATATGGGGCTGAAGAGCGTTTTTCTTATCCGTGGGGCGTCGACGAACCTTCGGGGGGACGATAATCGAACGCCACCTTGATAGAACCCGTGCGCTTGTCCTGCGCGGTGCGGATGGCGTCCTTCCACTGTTCCAGAGGGAACCGGTGGGTGATGAGCGCCTCCGCCTCCAGCTTGCCCTGCCGCAGCAGATCGATGGTGAGATCGTAGGTGTGAACGGGACGGCCTTGCCACAGTTCTATTCCGTGGGCGTACGTCCCCACCAAATCCACCTCCTGATACCAGACCGGGGTGAGATCGACCTTCATGGGTGCGAACTTGATGCCCACCATGACCACCGCGCCCCCGGCCCGGGCCATGCGCAGGCTCTCGGTCGTCGTCCTGGCCGAGCCTACGCAATCGTAGATGACGTCGAAACCGCCCAGCAACATCCTGTTCCTGAACATGCCTTCATACAGCTTGGCGCCCGTGATGGCTGCGGTCGCTTCGAAGGGATCTTCATCCCGTTCGATGATGCGGTCCGCGCCCAAGCGCGCAGCCATGGCCGCCTGGTGGGGATAGCGGGCGATGACTGAGATGTGCACGTCGGGCGCGAGAGCTCTGACGGCCTGCACCACCGTCAGGCCAATGACGCCCGCGCCCAGGACGAGAACCTTTGCGTCAGGTTCGGGGAGACGGCGCAGCGCCGCGCGCACGCCCACAGCCAGGGGTTCGATCATCATTGCCTGCTCGTCGCTAAGATCGGGCGGGACAGGATAGAGCTCGGTTTCGTGGGCGGTGTACCCATCGCCCCAGCCTCCCCCCACGCCGCGCGGGCCCATGCCGGCGGACGCGTTTTCGCAGAGCTGATAATTGCCCTCCTGGCAATGTCGGCAAGGGGGATCGATTTCCTGACTCAAACAATTAGCGCCCTGAAACCGACCATCCATGATCACCCGATCGCCTACCTGAAATCGGGTGACGTCAGGTCCAACCTCGGTGACGATGCTCACCACCTCGTGTCCCAGATAGAAACGTTGGTTGCCGGGCAGGGCCGCGGGAGCGATCTTCGGGTCGGCCTCCACTTGCAGCAAGGCGATATCGCTACCGCAAACGCCGCACATGAGATTGCGCACTCGCACCCACCGAGGTCCGGGCAGTTCGGGCTCCCCCACGTCCGCGAAGCGAGCGGAAGAAAGCCGCGAATAGACGACGCCGGGCCAAAGAGGCTTCAGCGCCTTCACCGCGATCATGCGAGGAATATCTTTATCAACGTAAATTGCTAGCATGCAGCGACTCCATTCATTTAGCTATTATCGCATTTCTCCGCCATTTTAGGCAACGTCGCCATTCTAATCTGCTTCTCATTTTTGCCTTCGGCGTTTTTGCGCATTTCCAGGGCTTGATGTATACTTGCCGCATCATTTATCCTGGAGGAGAAGGCTTCATCCAAATGAACAATCCTAACCCTATTTCCGAATCATCTGCTCAGGAGGTGACTCCGGAAACCATCCCCACTGAATCCATCCTTGCAGAACCCCAATCACCCATCGAAGTAGCCGAAGAAACCACAGAAGCGCCCATCGAAGCGGTGGTCGAGACCGAATCCCAGCAGGATGTTCATCCGATGGAACAACTGCTGCTGGATTCAGCTTACGATCTGCGGGAACTGGAAGTCGGGGAAATCATTGAAGGCGTCATTGTTGGCATTTCCGACAACAATGAAGTGTTGGTGGACATCAACGCTAAATCTGAAGGGGTCATTCCCGCCCGAGACCTGGACCGCGTGGACGAAGAGATTCGCGAGAATCTCAAGCCGGGCGACAAGGTCTTCGTGCAGGTAGTGCGTCCAACCAGCCGCGAGGGCAATGCCATCCTCTCCCTTTCGCGCGCCCTGGCCGAATACGACTGGCAGCACGCGCAGGAGCTTCTGGAATCCCAAGAAGTCTTCGAGGGCGAAGTCAGCGGTTACAATCGCGGCGGCGTCATCGTCTACCTGGGCAAGGCCCGCGGCTTTGTGCCCGCGTCCCAGCTCGTTAGCGACGAAGGCAAAAAGCAAGAGGATTCCGACGATCGGTTCAAAGACCTGGTGGGCAAGAAACTCATGCTCAAGGTCATCGAGATGGACCGCAGCCGTAACCGCCTCATCCTGTCGGAGCGGCAGGCCATGCGCGAGTACCGCCGCATGCAGAAAGAAAAGCTGCTCAATGAGCTTCAGGTGGGCGAAGTCCGCAAGGGCGTCATCAGCAGCATGGCTCCCTTTGGCGCGTTCGTGGACCTGGGCGGCGCGGACGGGCTCATCCATCTCACCGAGCTCTCCTGGCGGCGGGTGCAGGACCCGGCCGAGGTCGTCAGCATTGGCGACGAGGTCGAGGTCAAGATTATCAGCGTAGATCGAGAGCGACGGCGCATCGGGCTTAGTCTGCGCCAGCTTCAGCCCGAACCCTGGAGCGTCATCCATGAGAACTACGCCATCGGTCAGCTCGTGGAAGGCGTTATCACCCGCCTGACCAGCTTCGGCGCGTTTGCCCGCATCGACGACACCATCGAGGGGCTCATTCACATCAGTGAGCTCTCCGACCACCGCATCAATCACCCCAAAGAGGTGGTGAAAGAAGGTCAACGCGTCACCCTGCGCATCATCAAAATCGAGCCCGAGAAGCGCCGCATGGGCTTGAGCCTCAAGCGCGTACCTGAAGAGGAATACGCCGAGATCGATTGGGCCCCCGAGGAAGAAGTTGTCGAAGAAGCCACCATCGGCGGAGCGCTTGCCGGTCAGCTCGTGGACGAGATCTCCGATGAAGAGGACGCGGAAGCCAATGTGGAAGAGGAAGCCGCTCAGGAACGGCTGGACGAGATTCTCGACGACATGACAGATGAGACCGCGGAAGAAGCGTAGTCGGCTACTCTCTCTTCCCTCCCGTATCGCGCCATCAAGCCGCTCCAGAAGGGGCGGCTTTTTCGTGTTCAGACGAGGGCGCCGTTAAGATGCGAGCTCTCCCGAGAGCGAATCAAAGCGGCTTTCATTGTAAAAGAAAACTTGGACAAATGACGAAAAAGTAGTGTATACTAAGATTCAGATACAAAAACGGTCTCCCTCTCGCCCCAATCGTCCTGCCAAGCATCAAGCAACAACCTGTTTGGGCATAGTAGCCACATCAGGCAACTATGCTTTTTTGTTTTCCTCGCCTCGTTATGTTACGTCAACAATGACCTTCATCCCATTTCCCCCCGTTGCTAGAGGCTGTATGCACTTGGGCATCGTTCCATGCATCTGCTCATGCCGGGAAAGATGAAATTCGCCGCAGATGATGCGGATGCTCGCGGATTTTTTCGGATGGAAGTCATTTTTTCTGTGAAAAATCCGTGGGAATCCGTCATATCCGCGTCATCTGCGGAGAGTCAAATCATCTATGAGGCGAGATGGAACAAGAGCCATTGAAAAAGGTCATCCCAAGCCTTTAGAATCGCCAGGACATCGCCCGCCATCCAAATCATGCCCGAACATACCACATCTCCCCCTGAATCCTTCGTAAAGCTGGTTCGCAATGGACTCTTGCAGTTGAAGCAGGGAAAGCCCTCCGATCTCAATGAGCTCCTTTTTATCGCCCGCTTGCGCCACACGAAAGAAGCACAGCAAATGGGGTCTGCTCGGTATGGGGTCGTTCAGGCCATCGAACAACTCGAACGTCAGGATCCCGAAGCTGCCAATGTCTTGCGCCAGCGCTATCTGGAACGCAAGAGCATCCAGGAGCTTGTGTCCATCTCGCATCGTTCCCAGGCCTCAGTTCACCGCGATTTGCGATTGGCGACAGAAAAACTGGCAGACATTCTCTGGCAATACGAAATTGAAGAACAAAGAAACTACGAACGCATCCAGTTACGACGGCTGGAACCGCCAACATATGACCAGCTTTTCGGCGTCTCAGAGATTTCAGACGAACTCTTTGCCCTGCTCACAGACCCGAGTGGACCGACGCCCGTTATGCTGGTGGGCTCGGGAGGCATTGGCAAAACCGCTATGGCGGACCATCTCGCCAGGCGAATCATTCGGGCGCATGTCTTTACAGGAATTGGCTGGATCAGCATGCGCCCCCAGATTTCACTATGGGATGTCCGTCCCTTCTTCACAGCCAACTCCCCCGAACATGCCATCGAACAGCTTTTTGAACGCTTGACAGCGCAACTGTTGGGGGAAAAATACGTGCCATCTCCCTTTGACCTTGACAAGGCGCTGGACAGACTCGAAATCTTCCTGCAACGGTCCAATCACATGATTGTCATCGACAATCTTGAAGTGTTCGAGCCAGAGGAAGCGTTATTTTCATTGCTCAGGCGATTCACGCCATACACCAAATTTTTGCTCACATCTCGAAAAAGCTCCACGCTCTACCCCGACATCTACCAGGTTCGCATTCCCCAAATCCATGCAGAAGCCGCCCTAGCCTTGCTCAGACATGAGGCGAAGAAACGCAACGTTCTCTCCTTGATCAAGGCCAGTGATCAAGACCTGATGACCATTTACAATACTGTGGGAGGCAATCCCCTGGCCCTCAAATTGGTTGTTGGCCAGGCATCTTACCATTCTCTGGCGACGGTACTGGAGGACATTGCGTTGGCCCGAGGCAAAACCGTTCAGGAGCTTTACGAATATCTCTATCGCTGGGCCTGGAACAACCTCTCCGATCTGGAACGCAAGGTTCTCCTGGCTATGCCGTTATTGCCCCCGGAAGGCGGCGATTTCGAGCAGCTCATCGCGATTACAGGTCTGGATGACCATATCGTCCATGACGCCTTGGAAAAACTGGTTGGTCAAAGCCTGGTGGAAGTCTATCCGAGCCTGGAACGCAGCACCTACGCTGTGCATGGCCTCACCCGCACATTCGTGCAAGAACAGGCTGGGAAATGGCGCTAGATTCCACGTTCGATTCCTCCGATGTTTTTCGCCAATACATCGAGAGAAACGCCGCGTATGCGCTATCCCTCCTCAAAGCGTCCTCCTCTCAAGTCCTGTCGCGCAAAAAACTGACCGTCATCCTCCAGGCATTGCAATACACGCTCTCCCTGGAGAGCCTGTGGCCAGCTTCTCGGGAGCTACTGTTGGCCCTGGCCCCTCAGATGGAGCTGTTGGATTTGCGGGTCTTATGGCGTCCTTATCTTCAGGAAGGGCTGCGCCAAAGCCTGAAACTCGGCGATCAGGAAGCGGAGCTCTCGCTGAGATATTATCTTGGGAATTTTTTGCGAGAATCCACAGATTATGATGAGGCCATCGAACAGTATCAACGCGGGATGACATTGGCCGCCGCTCAGGGGAATGTCGACATGGAAGTTCGGCTGTTAAACAGGTGCGCTTTTGCCTTGCGCCGCAAGGGTAAATTGAAAAAGGCGGAACGATTTGCGAAACGGGCGCTGGCGCTGGCGGTAAGCGATCCCATCGAACAAGGATACAGTAATCTGGTATTGGGTTCAATCCGATACGATCAGCGGCAGTGGGATGAGTGTTTGGTGTTCTCATATCGGGCTCGGGACATCTGGCTGGCTCATGACGCCCGGCGCCAACTAGCCTGGGCCTACACCAATCTGGGTGTGGCGCTTTGGCGCGAAGGAAACTTGGAGGAAGCAAAGAAAAATCTGGAACAAGGCATCCTGTACTTCGACGAACTTGGGGACATCGTACACCAAGCCAGCGCCAAATTAAATTTGGGTGCGGTGCTTCTTGAGCAAAACGAACCTCAAAAAGCCTTATTTTTCCTGGCGGAAGCCGAAAAAATCTTTCACACTATCCAAGATAAGCTGCGAATGGCCATGGTCGCCAACAATCTGGCCCACGTTTATCAGGCCATGGAGAACTGGGAGGATGCGATTGGCGCGTTTCAACAAAGCATTTCCCTCTGGCAAGAGATGGGCGAAATGGCCAAGGCGCTCAATGTTCTGCACAGCTTGATTTCTTTGCTCATCGATTTGAGTCAAAAAAACAGCGCGCAAATCCTCCTCCAAGAGGCCAATAAGGAGCTGGCCATGATTGAAGGTCATCCAGATTATGAACGGCTCGCAGCCGAATTCAAATTGCTGGAAATGGAACTCAGCCCGGCTGCGGATCAGCCGATGTAATCGCCATCCAGTTCACCGTCGGGCGTGATGGCCGGGGCGGAGCCGATGTA
>CAZDCN010000054.1:8661-9095 GCA_964503945.1 uncultured Caldilineales bacterium | reverse complement strand
ACCAGTGGCGCAAGGAAAACCCCCCCACCCGCACCCCCCTGATCGCGTACATGGCCTTGATCACCATGGTCATGTGGCAGGTGGCCACCCTGGGCGCGGCCGCCGAGCTGCTGGTGGACCTGATCCCCTGGTCCCTGGGCCTGCGCGCCGGGCTGGACCCCCAGCTTGATCGCACCTACTTCTGGTGGACGGGCCATCCCCTGGTCTACTTCTGGCTCCTGCCCGCTTACATGTCCTGGTATGCGTTCCTGCCCCGCCAGGCCGGCGGCAAACTCTTCAGCGACTCCCTGGCCCGGTTCTCCTTCTGGCTCTTCCTCCTGCTCTCGGTGCCTGTGGGCTTCCACCATCAATATGTGGACCCGGGCGTGCCTTCCGGCTGGAAGATGGTCCACTCTTTGCTGACCTACTCCGTGTTCTTCCCCTCCATGATCACT
>CAZDCN010000054.1:0-8651 GCA_964503945.1 uncultured Caldilineales bacterium | reverse complement strand
TTCACCGTGGTGGCCTCGCTGGAGAATGCGGGACGGAGCCGCGGGGGCCAGGGTCTGTTGGGCTGGCTGGCCAAGCTGCCCTGGAATGACCCCAGCGTGCTGGCGCAGCTCCTCGCGGGCATCCTCTTCTTCTTCGGCGGCATCGGCGGTTTGATCAACGCCTCGTATAACATCAATCTGGTCACCCACAACACCGCCTGGGTGCCCGGCCACTTCCATCTCACGGTGGCCACCGGCGTCACCCTCACCTTCATGGGCATCCTCTACTGGATGGTTCCCTATCTCACGGGCAAGGAGCTGTGGTGCAAGAAGTGCGCGGTGATCCAGGTGTGGCTGTGGTTCATCGGCATGACCATCTTCTCCAACGCCATGCACGTGGTGGGCCTGCTGGGCGCGCCCCGGCGCACGCCCCTGGGCGCGGCGCCCTACATCCCCGAAGAATGGGCGGGCCACCTGCTGCGCGTGGGCATCGGCGGCGTCATCCTGCTCATCTCCGTCTACATGTTCGTGGCCGTCATGATCGGCTCATGGGTCACCAAGAAGAAGCTCAGCGAGGAGCCGGAGCCGCCCGTGGCCGAATCCCTGCTGGACCCGCAGACCACGCCTCGCTGGCTGGACCGCTGGGTTCCCTGGCTGGTGGGCGTCGTCATCCTCCTGGTCATCGCCTACGGACCGCAGCTCTTCTATCAGATCACCACGGCGCAATTCACTTCGCCGCCCATCACCAACATCTTCGGCGGCTAGCCGCCACCGCCATCACCCGCTTACCACCGCCCCGGCATCGCAATTCCCCGCGACGCCGGGGCGAAAACCGTCCAAGGGGGCGCACATTATGTCCGACCTCGATGTGGAAGCAAAAAATATCGATGCAGAAAATGAATCATCGCCCCGATTTTCGGGACGTTGGTCGGCTTTTCACCGTTCGGTGGATTGGCCCAAACGGGAGGGGAACTGGGTCAGGAGCTTTTTGAATCTGTTGGAGCGCTTTTCCCTGGCGCTGGAGAAACCGGTCAACCGCATTGCCAAAAATCCCCATTTGAACCCCCTGTACCACACGGGCACCATCACCGTGTGGCTGCTGATCTTCATCACCATCACGGGCGTATACCTGTTGATGTTCTACCAGTTCGGGTTCGATGTGTCTTATCTGGCCGTCTCCAACGTGGAGCGCAGCCTGGTGGGGCGCGTCATCCGGGCGGCGCATCGCTACGCCTCGGACCTGGCCATCATCATGGCATTGTTGCACGCCTGGCGCATGTTTTTCATGGATCGCTTCCGCGGACCGCGCTGGCTGGCCTGGGTCACAGGCATGGTCATGGCCGTCGCCATCTGGTTCACCGGGGTGACGGGCTACTGGATGGTGGCGGACATCCGGGCGCAGGCCCTGAACCAGGTCTTTGTGGACCTGATCGGCCGCCTGCCCAACGGCGACGCCATTATCCTCAATCACCTCACCCCCCTCAGCCAATCCTCGGGATGGGTGCTGTTTGTGAGCCTGTTCTTCATTCACATCGGCCTGCCCCTCTCGATTATCCTCTTTATGTGGCTGCACATCAAACGCCTGCAGCGAGGCAAAATCCTGCCGCCCCGATACTGGATCTGGCTGTCGTTGGGCTTCACCGCGGCGGCCGCCATTCTGATCCCGGTGGGGATGTTGCCCAAGCACAACCTGGTGCAACTGCCGGGTCGCATGGACATCGATCTGTGGTATCTGGCGGCGTTGCCCGCGGCCCTGCACATGAACCCCAGCCTGTTCTGGGCGTTGAACTTCCTGGTCCTGGCCGCGCTTACGGCCATCCCCTGGCTGCTGGGCAACCTGGCGCGGCCCAAACTGGAGCCCATCGTCGTGCACGACGAAAAGTGCATCGGCTGCACCCTGTGCGCCAAAGATTGCCCCTACAAGGCCCTGAGCATGGTGGAGCGCACCGACGGCAAGCCCCACAAATTTGTGGCCGTGGTGGACCCCAAGCTGTGCGTCTCCTGCGGCGTCTGCATCGGCAGTTGCCCCACCGACGCGCTCACCCTGGGCGACCAGCCCGTGGAGGCCCTGTGGCTGGACGCCGTGGCCCGAGCCTCGCAGAAAAGCGAAAAGCCCGTCAAGGTCGTGTTCGCCTGCGAGCGACACGTCTTCCACGGCGCGAAGCCCTTCATGTTCGACGACAGCCATCCCGGCGCGTTGGAAACCGACGACCAACGGGTGGAGATCGTCCCCCTCACCTGTGCGGCCATGGCCCACCCCAACCTGATCACCCGGGCCCTGGACGCGGGCGCGTCCGAGGTGCAGGTCATCGGCTGCCCGCCCGAAGACTGCGCCAATCGAGAAGGCAACCTGTGGGAGGAGCTGCGGCTGAAGCGGGAGCGCCAGCCCAAACTCAAGCGCCAGTTCGCGGGCGCGCCCATCAGCATGGACTGGGTCCCGCCCAATGACTTTATGCCAGCCCTGCACGCAAACGCCCATCAGACCGAGGCCACCTCCTACAACTTTTCGTTGCGGGACGCAGCGTGGGGCAAACTCCTGCCCGCGTTCGCCCTCCTGGCGCTGTTCATGGCCATCACCGCGGGCCTGAGCCTGGCGCCCTACACCCCCTTTGGCCATGGCGACGCGGCCATCGAGGTGCAGATGAAGCACCGCAGCGGCGTGCCCATCTGGACGCCCGAACAAAAAACGGTGGAAGCAAAGGACCTGCAGCTCGCCCAGGCCGTCGCTCCCCGCCTGGTGGTGAAGCTGGATGGCGAGACCGTGGTGGATCAGACGTATCCGCTGCACGGCGAGGACGGCGTCGCCTACGCGTATGAATTTCTGTATACGACATCGGGCCAACACCATCTCACCGTGCTCCTCACCGACCGTTCGAATCAATCCGAACCCCAGGTAATCTTCGATGGCGAACTCGCGCTGCAAGGCCAGCAGATCTTTCCCATCATCATCAAAGACGCCGTGATCGCCGGCGCAGACCCGGAGCGGGGCAAGGAAATCTTCTTTGCCAGCAAGATCGGCGAGGGCACAGGATGTCGGTTGTGTCACTCCATCAAGCCGGATGAGGTCATCGTAGGCCCGTCCCTGGCGGGCATCGCCACCCGAGCGGCCACGCGCGTGCCCGGCATGTCGGCCGAAGAATACATCCGCCAATCCATCACCCATCCCGACGCCTACATCGTCCCCGGCTTCGACAACAAAATGCCCTCCTACATTTCGGAAGGCCTGAGCCAGCAAGACCTGGATGATCTCGTCGCCTTCCTGATGACGCTGAAATAGATTGTAACGCCTGTTACACCCCCATCCCATGCGTCATTAAAAACCCCGCTTCCAGCCCGGTTATAATGCTCTTCTAACCAGGAAGAGCATCTCAGGCGCTTTCGCTCATCCCTCTCTCACTTTTACCATCCACCTGGAGGAAATCTCATGAAGAAAATCCTGTTTCTCATCCTCGTGTTGACCCTGGCGGCCCTCCTGGTCGCGGCCTGCGGCGGCGGTGACAAGGGCGCTTCCAGCGGCTCCACCGACCCCGACGTGGCCGCCGGCAAAGCGCTGTTCGAGCAGACCACCCTGGAAGGCAACGCCGGCTGCGTCACCTGTCACTCTGTCGAGCCCGGCAAGACCGTGGTGGGCCCCTCCCTGGCCGGCATCGCCAGCAAAGGCGAGGATTTCATCCGCGAGTCCATCACCAACCCCGATGCGGACGTGACCGAAGGCTTCCCTGCCGGCGTCATGCCCCAGGATTACGGCCAGAAGCTTTCCGAACAGCAGCTGAACCAAATCGTCAAATATCTGATGACCCTGAAGTAATTCCCTCTGCCAAAAGCAGAAAGGCCCCCGGTTGATGCCGGGGGCTTTTTTAATGCCCGAATTTGAAGCGTCCCCAGTTCTCGTCGTTGGGGAAGGCTTTCTCCCACCCCGCGCCATCAAACCCATCCACCGTGCGCTGCCCATCCAGTTCGCCCAGGGTGGTGATGGTGTAGGTGAACCCGCCCTGGGCCTGGGTGACGCCATCCAGAGTCCACCAGCGGCCCGCCAGCTGATTGCCCTGGATTCGACCCTCGCCCTGCTGGACAGCGCCCGTGACAATCCATTGCAACTGATAAACTCCTGGCTGATCGCCCGGCTGGATGATGAGGGTGCCGCCGTAATTTTCGCCGGCCACATCCACGCCATTGACGGCGTAACTGCCTGCGATATCGGGCAGATGGGCGGGATCCGCGGGCTGGCCCTGGATGACGCCTTTGTTGCGGCAACCGGTCAGGAGCAGCGCGGAGAGGAGCAAAAGGATGAGGAGGGGGATGGTTTTTCGCATGGGACAAATTGTCACGCATCTGGGTGAAATTGACAAGCTGACAGTCGTCCCGCGACAGGGGCTACGCCCCTGTCGGACGCGAACCCCCACCGATCACGAACGTTTACTGTGATCAACGGCTTTCAAAATCTTCAAATTGAGGACAATAAAGCGCCAGGCCTGAATGACCTTGTTCTGCATCTTTTTCTTGTCTTTTTCGGTGATCTGAAAGGTGGTCATGAGGGTAACCTCCGGATGGGGTGCGATTATTCGGGGATGAACTTCCAACCGATGCGGCCCTGCAGCTTGTGCATGAAGGTTGAATGAATCATGCGCTTCATCCACGCGCCGGCCAGGCCCATCTCCATGTCGGTGACAAAGAGATCGCGGCCCTCTTCATTGGGATAGGTGCGCGGGTCGGGCACGACGGGATAGATGACGATGGTGGCGGCGCTGCCGTCCCAAAGGGAATCGCCCATGGAAGCGATACAGGCCGCGAACATCTCCGTCATGCGTTCGGAGTGGGTCATGCGGCCCCGTTTCACCAGATCGATGATGTTCAGAGCCACGATACGCCCGATGATGCCGGAGATCATGCCGGTGCGGGGCGGCGCCGCGGTGATGGAGAGGCCGTTGGGATTCACGAATGGCCGGGAAATGGGACCGGGAGGGGCGAAGGCGATGCCCGCGGCGAAGATGTTCTTGTATTTGCGGTTCTGATAGACCGCGGGCCAGGCCTCGGGCGTTTCGGCCAGGGTGTCCCAATCCAGACCGTAGATGGCGTCCACCAGCACGAAGCCGCCCTTGTTGGCCATCTGATCGGTGATATCGTTGCCATCCTTATCGTAATACGCAAAGCCGGGACCGAGAAACTGAGGGATGAGCATGGCGAAATCGAAATCGGTCTCCCCCTCCACCCCTTCGTAATTCTCCCAATAGATCTTCCCCGGCTCCACCCTGCGCACGCCCGTCTGCACCTGCCATTGGATATCGTAGAGTTCGAAAATGGCCTTGATGAAATCCTCGCTGGTGATGATCTGATTCCCCTTCCTCACCCGCAGCCCCCGCACGCCGAAATCGCCCAACGCGGGCTCGTTGGAAAGCCACATGAGCTCCGCCTTGTCCCGCAGCCCCCGCTTCAGGAGCACTTTGTGGATGTTGGTGATATATTCGAAGGCCGCGCCCTGGCAGGTGGCCCCCGGATGCCCCGCGCCCACGACGATCTTCACCTTCTCGCCCTTCTCCATGCGCTCCATCAGCTGAAACAGCTTGTCGCGCGCATCGATGGCGTGGGGCAGCGAGCAGATCGAGGTGGTGTAGCCATCGTGGGGACCCAGGCCCGGCGTGCCCGCAAAGTTCAATTTGGCGCCGGTGGCGATCAGAAGATAGTCGTAAGGGACTTTCTCCTCCCCGCCGCCATCCGCTCGCTCCACCACGACAAATTGATCATCCACATAGATGGCTTGGGCCGTCCCCTGCAGAAAGTTGATGTGGAACTTGTCGTAAACCGGCTTCAGCTTGAACGTGGTCTTCTCCGGGGCCATCTGCCCCACGCCCACCCAAACCCAGGAAGGCGTGTAACCGAAGACGTCGTATTTGTTGATGACCGTGATGTTGTGTTTTTTGCCCAGCGCGCTCCCCAGATAGAGCGCCGCGGTCTGCCCGGCAAAGCCAGCGCCAATGAGAACGACATTTGCCATGAGTGCGCCTCCAAAGCTGCAAATGAGAAAGGAAACAAGAATCCGGCGTGTGGCGGACGACCTTCGGGCCGTCCTGTTACAGTGTAAGCACAAAGTCCCAAATTCCGGAAATTTTTCTTTGTAATATACATTATATTCGGATATCCGAATTCATATAAGAAGCCCTCTCCCTGCAACCCCCACCCCGCCTTCCTGGCTGCGCCTACTCGAAAGTCGGCAAAATGAAGGGTGGCGCATCATCCCGCAATCCCAGATGCACCTCCAACGCGTGAGCCAAGGCGATGCGATCATCCCAGGGATATTCCACCTCCCCGAAGCACATGGATTGCTCATGCCCCTTACCGCACACCATGACCACATCCCCCGGCCGGGCTTCGGCGATGGCCCGCTGGATGGCCCGGTAGCGGTCGGGGACCTGGACGGCCTCGCCTCCGGCGGCCTCGCAGGCCCGGGCGCTGGCCGCCATGATCGCGGCCAGCTCCTCGGTGCGGGGGTCCTCCGCGGTGATGATGGCCAGATCCGCCAGGCGGCCCGCGGTCTCCCCCATCATCCGCCGTTTGGCCACATCCCGCAAGCCAGCGGAGCCAAACACGACGATAACCCGACCCTCGGTCATCGCCCGCGCGGTCTCCAAGGCCGCGGCCAGGGCGAAGGGCGTGTGCGCGAAATCCACCAGCGCGATGAAATCCTGACCCCGATCGATCATCTCCATCCGCCCGGGAATGGCGGGCGCCTGGGCCAGGCCCTGCCGGATGGCCTCCTCGGGCAGGTTCAGCGCCAGGCCCACGGCCACCGCGGCCAGGCCGTTATACACGTTGAAGCGGCCCACAAAGGGCATTTCCACGGTCAACCGCCGGTCTTCCCACCGCGCGACGAACTGCAGCCCGGCCGGCGTGTGGCGGATGGCCTCGGCCCGCACATCCCCCGCATCCAGGCCATACGCGATGCGCCTGGGGGCAGGATAATGCCTGAGCCTGGCAAATGAGCGGTCGTCTGCATTGAGGATGACCGCCTTGGGGACGTCCGGCTTGAGCGGAGCGCAGTTCAGCATCTCCAGCAACCGCGCCTTGGCCCGCAAATACCCTTCGTAATCCCCGTGTTCATCCAAATGCTCGTGGGTGATGTTGGTGACCACGGCGATGTCGTAATCCACCCCCGCCACCCGCCACTGGCTGAGCCCGTGGGACGTGGTCTCCAGCACGGCCCACTGGCTGCCTGCGTCCGCCATGCGACGGAGATAGCTCTGGAGGTCGGGGGCGTCGGGAGTGGTGGTGTGCAGCCCTGTGTCGTAGACCTGCTCCCCGATGCGCGCGTTGACCGTGGTCAGCAGGCCCGCGCGCAGGCCCGCGGCCGTGAGCACGCTGTGGATGAGGTTGCTGGTGGTGGTCTTGCCGTCGGTGCCGGTGACGCCGATGACTCCCAACTCCCGGCTGGGGAACCCCTCCCACGCGGCCGCGAGCATCCCCAACGCCCAGCGGCCGCTGTGCACCCGCAGGTAGGGAACCTCCAGCCCCGGCATGGGCGCTTCCCCCACCACCGCGCGGGCCCCCGCGGCCACGGCCTGGGGGATGAAGCGATGGCTGTCCACCTGCACCCCGCGGTAGGCCACGAACAGGCCGCCCGGCCCGATGCGGCGCGAGTCCGCGTGGATGTGGGTGATGGGAATATCGGGCTGCTGACAGGGCAGGCCCAGGGCCGCGGCCAGTCGGCCCAGGGGCATGGATGGGACGTCGGGCATGGCGTTGTCAGTAAGGGGGCTCCGCGGGGCCGTCATAACCGCATAGGCCCACCCGGGGCGAATTGACGATGGGCATCAGCATCTCCTGATTTTCATATCCGTCGGCATGTTCCTCACAGAAGAGATAGGGCTCTTCCCCGCTCCAAACGTTTTCCGCATCCAGCCATGCCGCGGGTTTGCCGCACACATGGCAGGGGACTTGCGGCATGTTGTTGCGGGCCATGAGTTCGATGGGGTGGGAGGTGATGGGCTTGCCCTGACGCGCATCGAGCACCTTGATCCGCAGCGCGGACGTCGTGCCGAAATCATACTCGTAGGGAATGGTCATGCCGGGCCGGAAGAGTTTATCGACGCGCACATTCATGCTGCGCTCCTCCCGAAAGCCAAAGCTGTCGGGGAAGACCTGGGTGTAGAACACCGGCCCGATCTCAAAGCCGCTGAGATGGCCGCAGCATTCCAGCCAAATGGCCCGCAGATACTGGTCCAGGTCCTGCAAGGTGGCGTTGCCCTTCATTTCCAGGTGGAGCCAGAAGTTGGGGGACCAGGCCGCGTGGAAAGGGGTGTAGGGCGGGGTGTTGTCCAGCACCTGCAGGTGGTAGATGGTAACGTTGCGGCCTCGTTTCTTGTCGGCCCGGGCGATGGCCTCCTGCCGGGCCTGGCAGGTTTTCAGATGCCGGGTCATGCCCGCCTTGCTGTATTCCTTGCCGCAATAGGCGCACTTGCCGCGGGATTGGGATTTTTGGGCCATGGGATGCCTCCTGTTGTGAAAATAGACGCCTCACGCAAAGGCGCTAAGGCGCAAAGGGAAAAAGAAGCAAAGAAAAGCAGGTTTGCAGGTGGCAGGTCAATTGCGTGCAAGCGCTCATCGCGCCTGCTTCGTAAATAGCCGTTGGCGTCGTTGGCGGAGACCTTCTCAGAGGCAGCGTTGGCCGAGGGCTCAAC
>CAZDCN010000053.1:0-9095 GCA_964503945.1 uncultured Caldilineales bacterium | reverse complement strand
CCGGCCCGCAGACCAAGTGCCTGCGCGGAACCATGGCCGCCGCGGGCATGACCTGCCAGGACTGCCACGGCTCCATGGCGGACGTGGCGAATCCCAACCGCGAACCCTGGGTGGATCTGCCTCGTTGCGGAAGTTGTCACGGCGACCAGTACGCCGAGGAGCCGGGCAAACTCTTCCGTCAATCCAAAGGGCACGGCGGCCTGTACTGCGAGGCCTGTCATGGCAGCCCCCACGCCATCCTGCCCAGCACCGAAGAACGGGATAACATCCAGGTCATTCGCTTGCAAGGCTACGCGGATACGCTGCGGGAGTGTTCTGTCTGCCACGGTGACAACGCGCCCGATGGTCCCGGTCCCCACGGCATGGCCAATCCCAATCCGAATCCCACGGCCACGCCCACCTCACCCGCTCCCACAGCTACGCCCACATTCACGCCTATCCCGCCCACTCCCACCCCCACCTCCACACCCACAGCGCATCCCACCGAAACGCCGGAGCCCACTCCCACGCCTTCGCCCACCGAAACTCCTCAACCCACGCCTCAGCCTGGCAGCGTGCAACTCTGGCTGAACCCCGAGCATCGGTCCGTGGGCGAGGGTGACGACTTTACTCTGGAGATGAAGTCGGAGGGCGCGAAGGTGGCCGGGTATGAAGTCACGTTGCGTTTCGATCCTGCAATTCTGCAAGCGCAGTCCGCCACACTGGGCGACTGGCTGGACGGCACAGGGCGCACGCCCGTTCCCCTGGGCCCGAGCATCGACAACCAGAACGGCGTCATTCGCTTCGGCGCATACAGCCTGGGCAGCGGCCAGCCCTCGGCCGGAGAAAGCCAACTGGCCCGGTTCACCTTCCGGGCTGTGAGCCAGGGAGAGAGCCGCGTGAGCTTCGAGAGCGCCAAACTCACCGATGTCGCGGGCCAGGCGTACGCCAATGTGCACACCCGCGATTCACGAGTCAGCGTGCAGTCCCTGGAAGGCGATCTCAATGGCGATTGCGTCGTGGACATCTCCGACATCATGATGGTCGTGGCGGTTTGGGGTCTACGTGAAGGTCAACCGGGTTGGGATCCAACCCTTGATCTGGATGGCAACGGCGTCATCGACATCTCCGACATCATGATCGTCGTTGGACACTGGGGCGAGACCTGCCAGGGATCGAATGCCGCCCCAGCTCAGGGTATGAGCCCAAACGTTGACCGGGCCAACGGCATCCTCGGCCTGGATCAACGCGCTCGCCTGGGCTTTTCGCCCCGCAACGCGGTCGCCTCTCTGGCCTCAGGCGGCGTCGAAATGCAGATCCACGCCAGCGACGTCCAAAACTTGGCCAGTTTCGAGGCGACCATCCACTTCGATCCCAACCGCCTGCAGTTGGAAGAAGCCGCGTTCAGCGACTGGCTGAGCTCCACCGGTCGTCAGGTCATCCCTCTGGGCCCGACCATCGACAACGCCGCGGGCAGCGTCTCGCTGGGCGCAGTGTCCCTCGGCAACGCCCCGGGCGTGAACGGCGATGGCGTTCTCGCCACGCTGCGATTCCGCATCCTCGCGCCGGGAGCCTCCCAACTAACGCTCACCAAGGTGAAGATGACCGACACCCAGGGCGCTACCATAGACGCTGCAGCCGAGGATGGAAGTGTGATGATCGTGGACAAGGCTATCTATCTGCCTGTCGTCCGCTGATCCTGCCTCCTCCCCGTTGCACCTCAAGCATTCCTAGCCGCCTCCGATTCGGGGGCGGCTTTTTTATGTCATCAAGCTCTCCAGTGCGCCCGCCAGCACAGCCACAGACCGAGCCCATTCGGCGATGACGATATGCTCGTGGGGCGTGTGATCCAGGGCGCTGTCGCCCGCGCCATAGGCGATGATGGGGATGTTCCAGGCTGGGCCCACCACGTTCATGTCGGAGGTGCCGGTCTTCACCACGAAGCCCGGTTTGCCGTTCTGCGCCCGGATGGCCCGCAGGAAGGCCCGCACCAAAGGGCTGTTCTTCTCCGCCCGATACGCGGGCTCGCCCCCGCCAAAGGTGAGGTGCACGTCATGAGCTTCCGCGATCTCGGCCAGGACGAAGCGCATCTCATCGGGCGAGATGTCCAGGGGCAGGCGGAAGCCGGTGCGCATCTCGGCCCAGATGTGCATCCCATCTCCGCCCGAATCGATGTCGAGCACGCCATGTTGCAAGAGTTCCCAGGGGCGAGTGCGGCCCTGGTTGAACTGGTCCGCGCGTTGACGCACATCGTTCCAGAAATCGATGAGGTCATCGATGGCGCTGGTTTCGGGACTGGCAGTGTGGGTGAGGGTCTTTTCCCGGCGGGCGGTGGCCAGCACCCGGCCCTTGTAGCCCAGGGCGATGCGCCGCCAATGGTTGGGCTCGCCAATAACGCAATAATCGGGCCGGTAGCGCTGGGCGACATATTTCGCGCCCTTGGAGCTGGGCGCTTCTTCTTCCACTGCGCCGATGACGGTCAGTTTCCATCCGGGACGCGCGCCCACGGCCAGCGCGGCCAGCACAAACGCGGTGAGCGGGCCTTTGGCGTCCACCGAGCCGCGGCCATAGAGCTTGCCGCCCTCGATGCGGATGGGGATGTCGCCGGGCACGGTGTCGATGTGACCCAGGAGCATGATTTCGCGAGGGAGCGAGCCGTCGGAGCCGAGCCCGCCATCCAGCATCCCCACCGCGTTTCCCGCCCGGTCCACCCGGGCGTCGAAGCCGTGGGACTGCATCCAACTGACGAGATAGGCGACCGCGCCGTGCTCCTGGCCCGAAACCGAGGGGATGGAGACCAGCGCGCGCAGGAGATCGAGGTTTTCAAGGGCGAAGACGTCGGGAGTTGGGAACATGGGAGTTGTTTAAGGGTGTGGGAGCGTGGTTGTATGAAGTGACCGGGTTAGGACTTGAGATTCAATGTAACTGCTTAGGTAGCCTGATTGACGACGCATGTTGCTTTGAAACAGGCCACGTCTGATGACCGGGCGTCAAGCGTAAAACGTCAAACGCCATGACTTAGCATGCGCAGTTTCCATCTCAGATGGATCTGACGTTTGACGCATGACGTTTGACGAATTCACGCCATCAGCGTCACTTTCGTTGCGATGGGATGCATGCAGACGTAATCGGGATGTCGCCACGGCTATAGGGCATGGATCACCGCCTCGGCGAATTGCACTGTGGTGGCGTCGCCGCCCAGATCGGGGGGACGGACGCCCGCGTGGAGGACCGCGTGGATGGCGTTGCGCAAGCGGGTGGCTTCCTGCCTCCGGCCCAGATACTCCAGGGCCATGGCCCCGCTGAGGAGTGCAGCCACGGGGTTGGCCACGCCCTGGCCCGCGATGTCGGGCGCGGAGCCGTGCACCGGCTCGAAGAGCGCTACCGGGCCGTCGCCCAGGTTGGCGGAGGGAGCCAGGCCCAGGCCGCCGACCAGGCCCGCGGCCAGGTCGGAGAGGATGTCGCCGTAGAGGTTGGGCGCAAGGAGCACGTCAAAGCGAGCGGGGTCCTGGATCAGCTTCATGGCGGCGGCGTCCACCAGCATCTCCTCCACCTGCACGTCAGGGAAATCTTCGGCCGCCTCCCGCGCAGCCGCGCGGAAAAGGCCATCGGTGCGGGGGAGGACGTTGGCTTTGTGCACGATGGTGACCAGGGGCGGGCGTCCCTCGCGACCGCCCCTGGCCCGGGCGTGCCAAAAGGCGACCCGCGCGATGCGCAGGCTGGCCCGCCAGGTGATGCGTCGCCGGGCTACCGCGGTCTCCCCATCGCTTTCCTCCTCCCGCACATATAGCCCTTCGCTGTTTTCTCGTACGATGAGCAGGTCGATGGACGGATGTTCGGGGAGCAGGCCGCGGGCCGGACGCAGATTGGCGTAGAGGTCGAAGCGCTGACGCAGGTCGAGGATGGGGCTACGATACGCGGTGACGCGACCGTCGGTAGGGGACTGGGTGGCTCCGAACAGGGTGGCGTCGGCCAGGGCCACGGCTTGCACCGTGGCTTCGGGCAGGGCCGTTCCCACCTGCAGGAAGGTTTCCCAGCCGGCGCGGGCGTGGGTGAAGCGGATGTCGGGGCAGAGTTCGGCCAGCACGCGGGCAGCGGCGGGGATGACTTCCTGGCCGATGCCGTCACCGGGGATGAGGCAGATGGTTGACATGATGGAGGTTGGAGACTGGAGACTGGAGATTGGAGATTAGGGATTGGTGGATGGGAAGATGGAGGTGATGTGAGGAATGAGGCCACCCGCGTCCAGGAGGGCTTGCAGGGTGGAGGAGAGGGGAGGGAAGGGGAAGTCGCCCGCGGCGCAGTGAATGCGATGCGCGTTCGGGTCCACGGTCACCCTCTCGCCCGGCTGGATGGCGTCGACCGCGGCGGGCGCGATGATGGGCAGCATGCCGTTGTTGACCATGTTGCGGAAGTAGATGCGGGCGAAGCTCTTGGCGATGATGACTCGCACGCCCGCGGCCTTGAGCGCGGTCACGGCTTGCTCGCGACTGGAGCCCGCGCCCCAGTTCTCGCCCGCGACGATGATGTCGCCCGGCTGGACGTTGGCTGCGAAGTCGGGGTCCAGGTCCTCCAACGCATGAGCCGCGAATTCCTCGGGCGTGCGCAGGGTGTAGGTGTATTTGCCAGGGAAGATGACGTCGGTGTTGACGTGATCGCCGTATTTCCAGGCGCGACCGGTGTAGACCTCGGAGGTCTGGGAGACCTCCGAGGTCTCGGGCGCTGGGGATGACGAATCCGCTGGAGGCAGCGGCGCGGTGAGGCTACGCACAGGCCGCTCGCCCGCGGGCGCATCATGCACGCGCGCGACCTCCCGCCAGACTTTCGAGGTCTGCGAGACCTCGAAAGTCTCCGGCGCGACCACCTTTCCCGCCACCGCGCTGGCCGCCACCACCGCTGGGCTGGCCAGATAGATCTCGCTCTCCTTCTGTCCCATGCGCCCGCGGAAATTGCGATTGGCAGTGCTGATCACCCGCTCCCCCGCCGCTGGCACACCGAAATGATTGCCCATGCAGGGGCCGCAGCCGGGCGCGCCGATCATCGCGCCCGCTTCGACAAACGTCTGGATGTAGCCCAATGCCAGGGCCTGCTGCATCACCTCCCGGCTGGCGGGCACGACAATGAATCGGGTTCCCTCGGCCACGCGCTTCACCGTGCCGTCGGGATGACGGAGAGCGGCCGCGGCCGCGGCCAGGTCTTCCAACCGGCCATTGGTGCAGGTGCCCAGGAAGGCCTCGTCGATGGGCAGACCTTCGACCTCGGCCAGGTTCGCCACATTGGCGGGACTGTGAGGCCGGGCCACCGCGGGCTCAACCCGGCTCAAATCCACTTCGAAAATGCCAGCGTACCCGGCATCCGGGTCAGGATAAAGTGCAAGAGACTGGAGCTCGGAGATAAGAGATTGGACAGACTCACTGGTTACTGAATACGGATTACGGAATACTGAATCCTCTTGCGTCTTTGTGCCTTCGCGTGAGATCAATCGCTCCGCAAGCCATGCGAACACCGCGTCATCGGGCGGCAGGTAAGCGTTCTTTGCGCCCGCCTCGGCCATGAGATTGGGCAACACCATGCGCGCCTCGATACTGAGGCTGGCCACGCCCTCGCCCGTGAACTCCAACGCCCGATAGGTAGCTCCCCCCTGACCCAGAGCCTGCAAAATCCACAGCCCCAGGTCTTTGGCGCTGACTCCGGGCCGCAGTTGACCATGCAAACGGATTTGGATGGCCTCGGGCACGCGCAGCCAGGTTGCGCCCGTAGCCCACAATTTCGCCACTTCGCCACGCCCCAGCCCCGCGGCAAACGCGCCCATCCAACCCTGGTGGATGGTGTGGCTGTCCGCGCCCAGGATCATCTGGCTGGGCAGGATCAGGGCCTCTTCGCCCACGACCTGATGACAGATGCCCCGGCCCACGTCGAAGAAATGGCGGATGCCTTGCTTGCGCACGAATGCGCGGATCTCCGCGTGGTTGCGGGCGTGCAGGGGCGTGGGCGGAGGCGCGGCGTGATCCAGGACGATGATGAGGCGGTCCGGGTCGTACACGCGCTCGACGCCGAGACCCCGGAAGATGCGAGCGATGGCCGCGCTGTTATCGTGGCTGAGAATGCGGTCGGGCCGGACCGTGACGATCTGGCCCACCTCGACGGCTTCCAGGCCCGCGGCCCGGGCAATGGCTTTTTGGGTGAAGGTTTGGGAAGGCATGATGGGGGGAACGTGGAGATTGGGGATTGGAGGAGAGAAAATAGAAGGGCGGAGCGCACGGAGATGGAAAATAAGGAGGTTTCGAGACGCTTTCCTTTGCGAAATCGTCCTTTTTCCCTTTGCGCCTTGGCGACTTGGCGTGAGACAAAGCCTTTTTCCAGTAGAGCCAACTTTCGCGGCCCATCGATCACGCGGGCGTGGGCTCCGGAACGGCCTCGCTTTCCGCCCAGTGGTAGAGGAGCTCGTCTACGTCGTCCAGGGTAAGTGCGCGTTCGTCGGCCAGGGTTTTAATGTGGCGGGTGAGGGCTTTGATCTGATCAGGACTCAGGTTCAGTCCCAATTGCTCGGCCCGGGCCTTCACCGCGTTCCAGCCGGTGAGCCTGTGGGCGATGGAGAGGTAACGAGTCAGGCCGAAGTCGGTGGGGTCCAGGGCCTCATAGGTTTCGGGCGCGTTGAGGATGGCTTTGGCGTGGATGCCCGCCTTGTGGGTGAAGGCGCTGTAGCCGGTGATGGGGTTGTTGAAGGGAATGTCGATGCCCACCATGTCTGCAATCATCAATTCGATGTCCCGCAGCATGGTCAGGCGATATTTGCGGCGCACCGTGGCCCGGTCGTAGGTGTACATGCGGGCGATGAAGCCTCCCAGCGAGGTGATGCCATTGCGTTCGCCGATGCCCAGCACCGTGGTGTCGATGTGGGTCGCGCCCGCCTCCAGCGCAGCGAAGGCGTTGGCGATGGCGCTGCCCGAATCGTTGTGCCCATGGAATTCGATGTCTGCGGTGGTGATACGGCGCAGGGTGTCCACCAGGCGATAGACCTGCATGGGCGTGGCGATGCCTACGGTGTCGGCCACGCCGAAGCGATCGACCACGCCCAGCTTGTCCACGGCCAGATACACCCGCAGCAGGTCCTTCTCCTCGCTGCGAAAGGAATCTTCGGTGCTGAAGCGGAGTTCGATGTCGGGGGCTTGTGCCCGAATCCAGGTCAGGGTCTCTGCGGCCAGATCGATGATGGCATCGATGCTCATGCCGTGGCTGAACTGGCGCAGTTGCGAGGAGGTGCCGATGACCACATCCAGGCCATCCACGCCCGTATCCAGGGCGATTTGGGCGTCTTCGATGCGGCAGCGGATGTGGGTAAGGATGCGGGCGTTGAGGCCCAGGCCGGTGATGGCCTTGAGGTCGGCCAGACTGCCGGGCGAAGCCAGGGGCGAAGTGAGTTCCAGGTATTCGACGCCGAACGCGTCCAGCGCGCGGGCGATGCGAATTTTGTCGTCACGGGAGAAGTTGGCGCCGATGAACTGTTCGCCTTCGCGCAGGGTGGATTCGATGATATGATAGTTTTCGAGGGACATGGAGCGTTTCTCAGGGGAATGGTGGGGTTGGGTGGCGTAAATTGATGTTCTTATCGTCAAGCGTCAAACGTCACGATAACTTTCACCACAAGCCATAACGTTTGACGTTTTACGCTTGACGCCTGCGGCGAACGCCGTCGCGTTGGATATCGTCAAAGATTGCAGTGGAAGACCTGTATGGTTACTGACGCATTTCCGCCAGAACGTCCTCGATGGCGTCGGCGACGTAGGCCAGGTCTTCTTCTGCAATAACCAGCGGGGGCAGGAGGCGGAGGACGGTGGCGCCCGCGGGCAGGGCCAGCACGCCTCGTTCCTGCAGGGCCCGCAATACCGGGCCAACCTTGATTTTCAGCTCGATGCCGATCATCAGGCCCAGGCCCCGCACTTCACGGATGAGAGGGCTATCGATGGCCCGCAACCGCGCCATGAGCTGACCTCCCAGGCGGTCGGCGCGTTGGGGAAGCCGTTCTTCCTGCATCACCTGCAGGGCCGCGCGGGCTGCGGCCGCGGCCAGGGGGTTGCCGCCAAAGGTGGAGCCATGCACCAGGCGGGGGAGCTCCCCCACGCGCGGGCCCAGCAACGTCGCGCCCATGGGGACGCCCCCCGCAATGCTTTTGGCCAGCACCAAGATATCGGGCTGGACGCCGCTGTGCTCCACCGCGAAGAGCCGTCCTGTGCGCCCGAATCCCGTCTGAATCTCATCCAGAATCAGCAGCGCGCCGTGCTCGTCGCACAGCTCCCGGGCCGCTTGCAAGAAAGCCGGGTCCGCGGGCCGCACGCCACCTTCGCCCTGCACCGGCTCCAGCAGCACCGCGGCCGTGGCGTCGCTCACCGCGCGCTCCAGAGCCTGGATGTTGTTGTAGGGAATATGGGTGAAGTCGGGCACCAGGGGCAGGAAGGGGCCGCGGTATTTCTTGTTCCAGGTGGCGGAGAGCGCGCCCATGGTGCGGCCATGGAACCCGCGCATCGCGGCCACAATCTCCCGGCGGCCCGTGCTGATGCGGGCGAATTTCAGCGCGGCCTCGATGGCCTCCGCGCCCGAATTGCTGAGAAAGGCCCGGTTCAGGTTCCCCGGCGCGGCCGCAGTCAGCTCGGCCAGATACTGAGCCCGGACGTCATTGTAGAAGATTTCGGGGCAGGAGATGAGGGTGCGGGCCTGGCGGGCGAGGGCCTCAACGATGGCGGGGTGGCTGTGGCCCAGATTGGCCGCGCCCTGCCCGCCCACGCAATCGATGTAGCGCCGTCCCTGGTCATCCCACAGATACGCGCCCTCGCCCCGCACAATGACCAGGTCCCGCTTGGGATAAACGCCCGAGGTGTGGAGCGATTCGAGAGATTGTGGAGATAATGACGTGAAGTTGTTAGGCATGATGTTATTGGGAAAATACCACAGAGATTCGTGGAGATTCATTGAGATTTCAATCTCGACCGAATCGCTATTGAATCTCCGCCGAATCGCCACGCAAAAAGATCGTGGCCCGGCCGGACAGGGCCGTGACGACAGGGTTGGAGACCCGGGCGTCGGCCAGGATGGCGCGAGGGACGCCCGCGTTGACGGCT
>CAZDCN010000052.1:0-9174 GCA_964503945.1 uncultured Caldilineales bacterium | reverse complement strand
ATGCGCCCGCGCTATCCCCCATCGAGGACGACAAGCTGTCATGGAAATCACCTGGTACGGACTGGCGTGCTTCCGTTTCAAAAGCCGCCAACTCACCATCGTCGCGGATCCCTACGCTCCAACTGTCGGGCTCACATTGCCCAACCTGCGGGCCCGGGTCGTCACCATCAGCCACGACGCGCCCGGTCACAATTATCTGAAGGCGGTCAAAGGTTACGAGCATGTGTTCGACGGCCCTGGCGAATATGAGGTGAACGGCGTTTTTATCACCGGCGTCGCCACCTACCATCAGGGGAAGCCGGGCCAACGGGAACGGAATACGGCCTTCCTGTATGAATTCGACGATCTCAGCATCGGGCACCTGGGCGATTTGGGGGCGAAGCTGGATCGCAAGCAGATCGAGGCCATGAACAGTCCCGATGTGCTCATCGTGCCCGTGGGCGGCGGCGACATCCTGGATGCAGCCCAGGCAGTGGACATCATCACCGAGCTGGAGCCCCGCATCGTCATCCCCATGCACTACGCGCATCCCGGCCTGAAGCTGGAGCTGGAACCGCTGGAAAAGTTCTTGAAGGAGATGGGCGTGGAGGCGTCGGAGCCCGCGCCTACCCTCAAATTACGGAAGTCGGATTTGACGGGTGATGAGACCCGCGTCGTCCTGCTGGAACCGCAAGGAGCGCCCGCATGAGAAAATCGCTGATCTTTCTTCTTTTGGTTTCCCTGATGCTCGTCGCAGCAGCCTGCGGCGGGGGCGATGCAACGTCCCAACCTTCCGGCCCGCAGCCCACGCCCCCTTCAAGCATGGGGGGCGATGACGCATTGAAAAAGATGGCCGAGGAGGCCGACGCCAATCCCTCAGCCGCCGCCTATCTGAAGTTGGGCAACGCCTACGCGGAACGGGGGCTTTTCACCGATGCGCAGGCCGCCTACGAAAAGGGCCTGAGCATCAATCCCAATGATCCCACCATCCTCGCCAACCTGGGCGTCACCCTGTATCAGATGGGGCGTTTTGCCGAGGCGCAGGAACGGTTCGAAAAGGCTTTGAAGCTCAAGCCCGATGATGCGGCCACCACCTATCTTTTGGGCGCAACCTTCTTGCAGATGGGGGACCAGCAGAAAGCGGAGGCGCAATTCAAGAAGGCGCTGACCATCGATCCACAATTGCCCGAGGCGCATTTCGGCCTGGGCACCCTCTACATGCTTCAGGGAAAGAAGGATCAGGCTATCCAGGAATTCGAGACCTTCCTGGCCGGGCCGCCACCCCAGGACCCGCGGGCCATCACCGAAGCGCAACGCTACCTGGATCAATTGAAAGGGCAGTAGTCAAGACCTCAATCCACGCATCGACGCATTTCCCTTGTGACTGCTAACCTCTCGCATCAAGAGTTCGAATACTATCAGCTTCCCAATGGCCTGACAGTGGCGTACACGCCCATCCCCTGCGTGCGATCCCTGGCCATGGGGCTCTATCTGCAGGTGGGCGCCCGCTATGAGCGGGATGAGGAGGCGGGCGTTAGCCATTTTCTGGAGCACATGGTGTTCAAAGGCTGTCGGGGTTGGCCCACCGCGCTGGATATCGCCAATGCAGTGGAGGGCCGCGGCGGCTACCTCAACGCATCCACCAGCTACGAGTTCACGACCTTTTGGATCAAGATCGGCGCCCGGCACTGGCGCGATAGCCTGCGTCTGCTGGCCTCCCTGGTGCTGCACCCGTTGTTGGATGCCGATGAAATGGAACGGGAGCGGGGCGTGATCCTGGATGAGATCGCCATGTATCGGGACGTGCCCGAGGACCTGGTGGGGCAGTTGGGGAACAAGGCTATGTGGGGGGAGCATCCTCTGGGACGGGAGATCGCGGGTGAGTTGGAGACGGTGGCCGCGCTCTCGCGCGAGGCGCTGCGCGGCTTTCACGCGCGCGCCTATCGCCCCGAACGCGCCGTGCTCACCCTGGCGGGGGCCATGGAGCCCGATGAGATGCGCCGGGCGGTAGAGGAAGAGTTCGGCAGTTGGCAAGGGACGGGCGAGCCGCCTGAGATGTCTCCTGCGCCTCCCGCGCCCGCCCATCCCCCCTATCGCATTGCACGACGCAACAGTGAGCAGGCCCATTTGCAACTGGCCGCGCCCGGCCTGCCCCGGCTCCATCCCCAACGGTTCGTCCTGCGCCTGCTCAATGTGATGGCGGGCGAGGGCATGAGCTCTCGCCTGTGGCAGCGGCTGCGCGAGGAGCAGGGGCTCACTTACAACATCGGCTCCTTTACCAACACCTTTCACGATGCGGGCATTCTGGGCGTCTATGGGGGCTGTGACGCGGATCGGCTGTTTGAGGCGCTGGATGGCATTATGGATGTATGGCGGGAGATCCAGGAACGGCCCGCGCCGGTTGAGGAGCTCAATCAATTCAAGGAGTATTTGCGCGGGCGCACGGAGCTGGCCTCGGAGGATACCATGAGCGTGGCGGCGTGGTGGGGCATGCAATTGGCGGCGGGCGCTGAACCCATGAGCCTGGATGAGACTCTGGCCGAGATCGAGGCGGTGACCCCCGAGGCGGTTCAGGCGTTGGCGCAGCAACTCTGGCGTCGAGAGAAGCTAGCCCTGGGGTATGTCGGTCCCATCGACTCCGAGGCCCGCCTGGTGGATTGGCTCATGCAAAGCGAGTGATGGCGCCCAGCCCATGACCACCCGCACCGTCGCCCGAAACACTCTGTTCCTCAGCGCTGCCCAGGGCGTGCGCATCCTTCTGGCCCTGGCCCTGATTCTCTACATCGCCAATTTCTATGGGCCGGTGTGGCAGGGCAAATTCAGCATCCTGCTTGCCTTTCTGAACATCTTTCAGGTGCTGGCCTCCTTCGGTCTGCCGCGGTTGATTACCCGCAATGTGGCCCGGAATTACGATGAGAGCAATCATTATTACTGGGCGGGGCTGGCCGCGCAGGGTTTGACCACCCTGGGGTTCATGGTCATCATGGCGGGGGTGGTGGCGGTGATGCCCTATCCCGCGGACACGAAGTGGATGTTGTGGGCGGCGGTGCTGGCCTTGCCCCTATTCACGTTCTATTCCCTGGCCGGGGCCCTGCTCCGGGCCATTGAGCAGATGCAGTATCTGGTCTATGCGGAGTTATTGAGCGCGGCTGCTCAGTTGGCGGCGGCCATTCTCTTGTTGAGTCTGGGTGGGGGCGTCATCGTGCTGGCTGTGATCCGGGTGGCGGGGATCGGTTTGGCTGCGCTGACGGTCTCGCTGGCGGTGGCGCATCGCCGCCTGGTGCGGTCTCCCCGCTGGGATTTCGAGTTCTCTCGCAAGCTGTTACGGGAATCGCTGGATTTTTTCGGCATGGCGGGCATGGACGCTCTCACCCAACGGCTGGACATTCTGGTGCTGTCGGTGGTGGCGGGCGAGGCGGTCACGGGCGTGTACGACGCCGCGTTTCAGCTTATCAAGGTGATGATGACCTTCATCCTCTCTTTCACCGACGCGGTGTACCCCGCCATTTCCCGGCTGTTCGCCCACGATCGCGTTGCGTTTCGCCATGAACTGATGAAGTATCTGAAATGGGGCGTGCTGGCATTGTTGCCCGTGGCCGCGGGGCTGATCCTGCTGGCTCCTTTCATCATCGGGTTGCTCTATCGTCACGAGGGATATGACGCGTCGGTGGCTGTGTTGCAATGGTTGGCCTGGGTGGTGATGTTCTATTTCATCTACATCTATCTCTCCCGGGCGCTGATGGCGGGGAATCGGGCCCGGGCCGCGTTTCTCGTGGCTGTGAGCATGGTGACCGCGGGGCTGCTGTTGCTGACGGCGGGCGTAACGTTGTGGGGCGCTACGGGCGCCGCGGTAGGATTGTTGGGGATGTATGGCTTCGGAGCGCTACTGACGGGGTATCTGGCCCGGCGGTTCTAAAACCACAGCCCCAACAACCACTGCACCCGGTCGATAAGCAGGGTGATGCGCGCGCCCGCCATGCTGGCCAGCAACGCGCCCAACGCCAGCATCAACGCCCAATAACCCCATAAACGCCAGCCATCGAACAGCCACTGCGCCCACGAGTCCCGTGCATCTCCCTCATGCCCACGGGGGAGCAGATAAAAGAGCACGCCCAAGGTGGTAAAGGTGGCCATGATAACGCCGATCACATCCAAAGCGGGAAACGCGGGGAAGAAGGCCAGGTGGAGGGCTTGAGGGGCCATGAGTTGAGGAAGCAGGGTGCCCCGCATCGCGCCCGCAAGGGCCAGCGCGCCTCCCACGCCCGCGAGCAAACCCATGGAGGGCAAACCCCAGGCCCGTAGCTCGGGCCGGGCCGAGAACCTCAATCCCAGCGCGGTGATCAGGACGACGGCCAGGATGCCGATGCCCGCCTGCACGGGATTCAGCAAGGCGGCAGGGGTGAGGGCGGGCAGGAGCACGTTTTTGATGAGGATGGACGCGAGGTAGCCAGCGCCCATGCCCAGCAACAGATGCGACGCCCAACGAAACGCGCGGGTGTCTCCAACCATCCGGCTGAAGATGGCCAGGGTGATGAACGTAGCGAGAAGCGCGCCGAGGAGATTCATGCTGGACGGATGCGTGTGAGCGTGTGGACGGATCGCCAATACTGATGAAAATGGGCACGCGGATGACGCAGATGCTTCGCAACGCGGATCGGTGCAGATCATTTTTCTGAAATCTTCTTCCATCTGCGTTTATCAGCGTTTTATCCGCGTTATCTGCGTCCTCCACAAATCTATTTGCGAAGTAGCGAGCGCAGGGCCGCGAAGATGATAACGCCCAGGAAGAAGATCGTGAGGAATGCCTGGCTGGTGGCTTGTTGCGTGGCGGGCCCGACCTGGCCTAGCAAACGTTCATAGGCCAGAGCGTCGGGGTATCCCGCCAGCAGCACACGGATTTGGCCGGTTTGTTCATAGGGGCGCAGCAGGGGCGCAACCGCACCCGAGGCCGCTACGATGAGAGGCGCGTCAGCTCGGGAGGCGACCTGCTCCACCCACTCGCGGCTGCTGGTCAGGTCCGCCGTGATTTGGATGATCAGGTTGAAGGCGTTGATATCTTGGGTCGGACGCATGCCCGCTTCCAGGGCGCTGAGGCGGGGGCGATTGGAGGCGTTGACCGGGGATAGGGCCAGGGAGCGCAATGCCATGCTGTCGCCCGGAATGTAGCCCAGTTGCGCGGGCTTCGGTGCGGCCAGGGCGATGCCCGGAGCCAGGCTTGCGGTCAGAGCCTGGGTGTCAGCGGCCACGTTGGGACCAAAGGGACGCAGGCTCATGAAGACGACATTGGCCCGCTTTCGCTGCAACTGGTGGAGGATGGGCTGGGCCAATAGCTGTAATTCCCCCTGGGTGGCGGGGTCGTAATCCCAGGCCACCAGCACGTTGGCGTTGGGGGGCAGGATGTCGATGAACGCGTACGCATTTTTCACCGAGGGGCGCACCGGCGCGGCCAGAGGAGCCAGCATGTTCCAGAAGCTCCCCAGCAAAATCACCAGCAGGGAGACGCCCGCCACGATCCACAGCGGCGCGTCGCGGCCCGCGCCGGTGGGCGTCCCTACGGCCGCGGCTGGCTGATCCCGGGCTTCTGACGGCATCCCAACGGCGGATGCTGTCTCGGGCGGGATGTGGGGCAGGCGGGCCAGGGGCAGGGCGCGGTCGGGAGAACGCAATTGGCCCGAGGTGATCACGGGCTCTGGGGGAATGAGACCCTGGATCTGACTGAGCAGGCGCGGGGGCTGGCCCGCAGACGTCAGGGGCCGGCCGCAGGACGGACAGAGCGTTGCGTCGTCGGGATTGTCCTTTCCGCAATGAGGACAGAGCATGGGGGGCGTGTCGGCGTTTGGTGAGCCCCGTTCACGGGGCGTTGTTCTGTAGCCCGGAGTCTTCAGCTTTTACGTTTTACGCATAACGTCGTTGAGCGCTCGGCCAACGCTGGCTCTGAGAAGGTCTCCGCAGACGAGGCTAACGTCTATTTACGGAACAGTCGTCATGCGCGTTTGCACGCCGATAAGGATGAAAGTGGGATGGGTATTCCGTACTACGTATTCCGTAATGCGTCATGCGTATCGCGCTTAGGTTTTACGCAATACGAAATACGCAATACGTCCCTCGTTGCCTCGGCCAACGTGGCCGCTAAAGCCTTTTCGCAAACGATGCCGACATTTATTTACGAAGCAGGGTGTAACGGAGCAGGGCGAGGATGGAGCCCAGGGCGATGCCCAGGAGTGCGCCGCGAAACGCGGCCGCGGCAGGCGCAATCAAGATGTCGTGACGGGCGCCCGCCAGGAAGGGGACGTAGGCTGTCAGGCCGGGGATTTGTCCCAACAGCACGAACACCAGCCCCAGGAAGAGTAAAAATCCTCCCGCGTCGCGCAGGTTGAGATGACGAAGAAGCGCGACCGCGAGGAAGATGGGAAGCAGGGCAAAGAGGGCGGCCATGCCCGGCGCCAGAGCCCATCGGTAGAGCCAGTTTCCCGGGCCTGTCTGAAAGCCGCCCGGCAGCAGCCCCGCCCCAAGCATCACCGCAAATCCGGACAGCAACAGCAAGCTGCCCGGGTCCTTGGCCCTGGCCTGGGACCAGTGTCGCCACACCAGGTTGAACGCGGCTAGCAGCAACGCCCCACCGCTCACCAGCACCGTGGTCTTCAACAGCGCCTGCGCGGGGGCGTTCAGGAAAGATTGGGGGAAGAAGTAATTGGCGAAGGCCAGCAGCCCGGCTGAGATCGCCACGGCCAAGGCCAGCCATTGGGGCCAACGTCGGGTGGGGGACATGAGGGCGTGTCGGCGTGTCAGCGTGTCGGCGTGTTTGCGTGTCGGCGTGGCCGCCGTTGGTTTGGTTCAGAAGATGCTGATGAGCCAGAAAAGCAGCAAGGTAAGCCCCAGGAGGATGGTCAGGGCGACCAGGATTTCCTGTACGCGGGCGGTGAGGGCGTCGCCGCGGGATTGAGCCGCAGGGCTGAGCGCGGCGGTCAGGCCCGCGGTCTCGGGCGATGCCGCGTCTTCCGCTCCTGGGGTCTCCAAAAGCGCCTCCAATTCTGCGGGCAGATAGGCGTCATCGGTCACGAACCCCCCCGTGTCGCTCAAACCCGACAGAGGAAGGCTCATCCGAGCAGGATCGCTGCGGTCCTGGCGATAGAGTTCCTCCTCGACCCCGGCAGCGCTCGCGTCTTTCCCTGCCCGCAAGCGCATCAGCAGGGCGACGCCGGCGATCAGGGTGATAAGCGCGATGGCCAGGAGGTCCAGAGGCATGAGATTTACTGTGTGGAGGGACCGTCTTCCCCGCGCGGTTTCGTCTGCCCGGAATCAGCCTGGCGGATGCGCTCAGTGAGGGCGTCGGGGGCAAGGGGCGCGACCGATTGCCAGATTTCGGAGAGGAAGAAGCCCAGGGGCGCGAAAGCGTCTCGGAGCAGGGGGAGAATGGCTTGAGACAGTGAAGGCGCGGGCATGGCGGCGCGTGATGCTGGGAGGTGTTGGCGGTGGAAAACGTATGCTAATAGATTATCATGGATTGCGAAATTATGCATCGTGGCGCTTGGAGGCGGGGATGCTTCGCGATCGAAAAAGCCAGCCCTGGGAGGACCGGCTCGGGTTGTCGGATTAGCGACGTTTCTTCTTGCGCCTTTTGGGTTTTCGGCGCCCGCCGGAGGACGCGGAGACCCCCGCGGGGACGGCGGCCTTGCCTTTGCGGGCCTGTTCTTGAACCCGGCGCACCGCGTCGGCCGGGGGCGAGGTCAGGCCGGCCGCGTCGCTCTTCATGTGGCAATCTTTGTATTTCTTGCCGCTGCCGCACCAGCAGGGATCGTTGCGGCGCAGTTTGGGGGCCTGACGGCGCTGGGGAGCAGGTTTGCCTCCGCCGCCGCCATTGCCGCTGACGCTGGGATGCACGGCCCGCACGGGCGCTCGCTGCTGCTCCTTCACCAGTTCGACCCGGTAAATCTGGGACACCACATCTTCCTTGATGCGGTCCAGCAGGTCGGCGAACATCTCGAAGGCGGCGCGCTTGTAGGCCACCAGCGGGTCCTGTTGCGCCACGGCCTGCAGGCCGATGCCCTCTCGCAAGATGTCCAGGTCGGTGAGGTGGCGCACCCAGCGGCGGTCGATGGATTGGATCATGAGCAGCCGTTCGATGCGGCGCATGTCCTCTGCGCCCAGACGCTGTTCCTTCTCGTCGTAGTTCTTGCGGGCGATTTCCTCCAGCCGGTCGATGATCTCCTCGCGGGTGAGGTTAGCCCAGGCTTCGGGCGTCTCGCTGGCGGGCAGGGGCATGAGCCGCAGCACCGCCTGATGCAGGGATTTCAGGTCCCAGTCCTCGGGATATTTGGCCGCGGTGTAGGTGTGGACCAGGTTCTCCAGGTATTCATCCACCATATTCAGGATGGTGGGCTTGAGATTGGGTTCGGCCAGCACTTTACGGCGTTGGTCGTAGATGACCTCGCGCTGTTTATTCACCACGTCGTCGTATTCGAGAACGTGTTTGCGCATGTCGAAGTTGTAGCCCTCGACCCGGGTCTGGGCCTGTTCAATGGCTTTGCTGACCATGCCCGCTTCCAGAGGCATATCCTCATCCACGCCCAACTTGTCCATAATGCGGGAGAGGGACGTGCCTCCGAATCGTCGCATGAGTTCATCTTCCAGCGAGAGGAAGAAGCGAGATTGGCCGGGGTCGCCCTGACGTCCGGCGCGGCCGCGAAGCTGATTGTCGATGCGTCGGGCCTCGTGCCGTTCGGTGCCGACCACGTAGAGACCGCCTAACTGACGCACCTTCTCCGCGTCCCGCTTGGTCTGCTCCCAGCGGGTCTTCAGCACGTCCACCCAGGGCTCCTGGATTTTTGCAGCGGGGTCCTGGCCCTTGCGCAGCATGTCCACAGCTTCGATCCAATCCGCTTCGCGGATCTCATTCAGATCATAACCTTGCTTGCGTAAGTCCTCTCGGGCCAGATTTTCGGCATTGCCGCCCAGCAGGATGTCCACGCCGCGGCCCGCCATGTTGGTGGCGATGGTGACCGCGCCCGGGCGGCCCGCCTGGGCGATGATCACCGCCTCCCGTTCGTGATTCTTGGCATTCAGCACCTGGTGGGGAATGCCGCGGCGGGTGAGAAGGCGAGAAAGATATTCGGAGGTCTCGATGGCGCTGGTGCCCACCAGCACGGGTTGCCCCCGTTTGTGGGCTTGTTCGATCTCATCCAGCACGGCCTTGAA
>CAZDCN010000051.1:0-9448 GCA_964503945.1 uncultured Caldilineales bacterium | reverse complement strand
CGACAAAGCGGGCCTCATCCAATGGCAATGGCACGCAGTCCAGTGCGGACGCGTCTCCATCCCCGGCGTCGAGCGCGGAGAAGACGACGGCCAGCAGCAATGACTGAAGCGCCCAGCCTCCGATTCCCATCCATCTCAACGGCCTCTCATCGGGGGTCGTTTTTGTTTTTTCTGCCAAAACGCTCCAGCAAAACGCTCTCAAAAATCGTAGTAAAGTATTGCAATCCTTCGCGAATTGTGATATAGTGCGATCGTTGGCGTGGGGTAACATTCCTTACCCTTGGGAGCCATCAAATCTCTCGCCCCTCTCCCCAAATTGTGTCACCTGTGAACATCGTGAGGTAAAGACATGAGTCAAACATTTACGGATTTAGGCCTGACCCCCGAACTCATCGCGGGGCTGGAAGCCATGGGCCTGGAAAAACCGACTGCCCTCCAGGCTGAAATCATCCCGCATATTCTCGCGGGTCGGGATATTCTCGCCGAAGCGCCCTCGGGCAGCGGGCGCACCACCGGATACGCGCTCCCCATTTTGCAAACCCTGGATGCGGAAACGCCAGGCGCGCAAGTGTTGGTGCTGGTTGGGGGTAGCGATAACGCGATTCGGGCGGGCTCGCTCTTTCAGCAGCTCAATCCCCACAAGGGACAGCGCGTGGTCTCGCTGTATGCGGGCCGTTCCCTGGCCCGAGAAGCGGAGCAGCTGGACGAGACCGCGGCCATCATCGTGGGCACCCCGCCCCGCATTCGCGAGCATGTCAACCGCGAGGCCCTGAGCCTGGAGCATGTCCAGTTCGTGGTCATCGAGGACATCGATTACCTGCTCTCCCGTCGTCAGCAAACGGTCATCGAGGAGCTGTTCGACATGATGCCCGCGGGGCGGCAGACCACCCTCTTCGCGGCCAAGGTCGAGGAAGCGCTGCAAGATTTCGCGGACGAACATCTCTTCGAGCCGGTGGTGATCCAGCGGGAGCCGGTGGCCATCACCGTGCCCCTGATCAATCATCGCTATCAAGCCATCCCCTCGGGCGATAAGGAAGATGCGCTCATCCGCCTGCTGGATGGCGAGAATATCTCCCGGGCGCTGATCTTCGCCAGCCTGCGGTCCCAGGTCGAAGCCATCGCCTTCGATCTGAACACCCGCGGCTACAACAGCGCGGCCATCCATCTGGGCATGGAGCCGAGCGAACGGGAAGCCGCGCTGATGCGCTGGCAGGAGGGCGTGTTGGACTTCCTGGCGCTCACCGACGCCGCCGGGGAGGATCTGGTGCTGGAATCGCCCTACGTCATCAGCTACGACGTGGCGCCCGACATCCAGAGCTACGTGGCCCGCTCCCGCCTGGTGGAGGAGAACGGCGTCCACTTCAGCCTGGTGCTGGGACGGCATCGGGCCTTGCTGAACGAGATCGAGACCCAGCTGGGGCAACGCATCCGCGCGGTGCTCTCCCCCACCCGGGCCAGCGTCGTCGCCCAAAAAGCGGAAGCCTACAAAAAACGCATCAAGGCCATCGTCCATCGCGAGCATCTGGAGCCCTACATGCTGCTGCTCAACGACCTGGCCAGGGAGGGCATCGACTGGTCCGAGATCGCGGCGGCCGCGGTCATTCTCAGCCAGAAGCCCCAGGAGACGGAGCGGGTCTTCGAGCGTCAGCGCCCGCATCAGACATACGACCAACGCCGCTACACGGGCGGCGGCTACCGCCCCAGTGCGCCTCGCCCCCAGCCCCGGGAGCGCATCTACGAGGACCGCGAGGTGGAGGAAGGGTATGTGCGGCTGGTGATGGACGCGGGGTATGACATCGGCGTGCGGCCCAAGGACATTGTGGGCGCCATCGCCAACGAAGCCAACGTGCCCGGTCGGGCCGTGGGCAACATCGACATCCGCGACCGCTTCACCTACATCGAGGTGCAGGAAGAGTATGTGGATCGCATTCTCTCCCGGGTGCCCTCCACCCGCTTGCGCGGCCGCACCGTCACCTTCCGCAAGGTCTAACGCGACTTCTCACGCCCGGGCGCTTAGGCGTCAAGTGGAAAACAAGAAGCTGTTGGCGCACTTTGCGACCTGGCGTGAGTTCTTTACAGGAGGTTGCCATGCGCCTTTCCCTCCGCAAACCCAAAGAAGACACCTGGGAGGTCGATGAGTACGTCTGGTTGGAGAACGTCGGCGATGAGCATCTCATGCTCCACCTGAAGTCGGGCGACTTGCGCCTGGACAAAGGCCGCCGCTATCGTTTCCGAAGAGACATTCTCGACGATCCCCAGATCCACGCCTTGCTCGACGCCCGAAAACTCGCTATTCGGGAAGAGGCATGATCCACTCCCACGCCAATCGCCGCCCGCATCGCTTTTCAGTCCTGCGGGCGGTTTGTTTTGTCCGATAAACCATGATGATGCATCCCTTTTCTTTCTCATCCGAATACCGTTCCCGGCGCAGCAACGTCCTGGCCACGCGCGGGATGGTGGCTGCAAGTCAGCCTCTGGCCGCACAGGCGGGGCTGGATATCCTCAAGATGGGAGGCAACGCGGCCGACGCCGCGGTGGCGGTGGCGGCCATGCTCAATGTGGTGGAGCCCATCTCCACGGGCGTGGGCGGCGACATGTTCGCGCTCTATTGGGACGCCCAGACTCGCACCGTGACGGCGCTGAACGGCTCGGGGCGCGCGCCCGCGGGCGCGTCCATTGCTGAGCTCAAGGGCATGGGCTATATGCGCATGCCCACGTTCACGGGCCACGCGGTGAGCGTGCCCGGCGCGGTGGCGGGCTGGAGCGATCTCCTGGCCCGGCACGGGCGCATGGCCCTGGCCGATGTGCTGCAACCCGCCATCGAGACCGCGGAGCGGGGCTATCCTGTCTCCGAACTCATCGCCCGCGGCTGGGCTGCGCAGGTGCAGAAGCTGTTGCGCGCGCCCGGCTGGGTCAGCGGCGATCTGGACAACGGCCCGCCCCAGCCCAGCGGCCGCGAGCTGCTCATCGATGGCCGCGCGCCCCGGCCCGGCGAGATCATGCGCCTGCCCGAGCTGGCGGAGACCCTGCGCGGCATCGCGGCCGAGGGGCCCGATTACATCTACCGCGGGGAATTCGCCCGCAAGCTCAGCGAGCATGTGCAGCGCTACGGCGGCTGGATCACGCCCGAGGACATGGCCGCGCACCAAAGCACATGGGAGACGCCCCTCACCACGCCCTATCGCGACGTCACCCTGGTGGAATGCCCGCCCAACGGCCAGGGGTTGGCCGCCATCCTGGCCGTGAACCTGGCTTCGGGTTTTGATCTGGCGGGGATGAGCGAGGCGGACCGGACGCATGTGATGATCGAGTGCATGCGCCTGGCCTTTGCCGACGCCATGCAGTGGGTGTGCGATCCCGCGCAGGTGAACATTCCTCTGGCGGAGCTCCTCAGCCGGGATTACACCGACGCCCGGCGGCAGTTCATCCGCATGGAACGGGCCAATCGTTCGGTGGCCCACGGCTTTCCCAGCATGCCCCTGCCCGGCGGCGCGGATACGGTGTATCTCAGCGTGGTGGATGGCGAGGGCAACGCGTGCAGTTTCATCAACAGCCTTTATATGGGCACAGGCGCGGGCCTGGTGGTTCCCGGAACGGGGGTGGCTCTGCAGAATCGGGCCGCGCTCTTCACCCTCGACGCCCATCATCCCAACGCGCTCGCGCCCAACAAACGCCCCTACCACACCATCATCCCGGCCATGATCACTCGCGGCCAGGAGTTGCTGGCCAGCTTCGGCGTCATGGGCGGGTTCATGCAGCCCCAGGGGCATTTCCAGATGCTGGTGAACATGATCGACCTGGGGATGTCGCCGCAGATGGCCCTGGACGCGGCCCGCTGGCAGTTGAACGTGGGCGCGGGGGGCGGCATGGGCGCGCATCAGCCGGGCGGGCTTGTGCTCATGGAAGCGGGTTGGGATTTCGACGTGCTGGCCGAGCTGGGTCGCCGCGGGCATCATCTCTCGCCGGTGAGCGGCTTTCGCCGCGGCGTGTTCGGCGGCGGGCAGATCATCTGGCGGGACCCGGAAACGGGCGTGCTCGTTGGCGGCAGCGATCCGCGCAAAGATGGCTGCGCCGCGGGGTGGTAAGCGGCTCCACGGCCCGGCTTTACGTCTCGGCGTTCGCGGGCGGCTCCTCCTGCTCGGGCGGAGGAGCAAGCCCGTGCAGGAAGATGTCCACGGTTTGGGAAGCCAGGGAAGGGGCGTCTCCGGTGAGCAGGCGGGCGGCTTGCGAATGCTGCACGCCGATCAGCGCGGCCAGAAACTGCGTGGCCAGGAGCAAAGGGTCCACCGCGCGCAATTCACCCCGGATCTGCGCGTTGCGAAACACCGCGGCCAGGGGCGCATAGAGGCTTTCGAAAAGCTGCGATAGCAGCCGCTCCCGATTCTCCGTGGAAAGAAACTGCACATCGGTTTCAAACAGCCGAAAGAGGGGCGGCGGCGGCTGCGCCAGCAGCCAGGCCGCCACCGCGTGCAGTTGCGCCTGAGCGGAAGGCTCCGCCTTTTGAATGACTTCCCGCACCCCTTTCTCATACCAATCCAGGTCCAGCTTCACCACTTCGACATACAGGTCCTCTTTCCCGCCTGGAGCATAGTAATAAAGGGAGGCCTCCCGGATTTTTGCGGCCCGCGCGATCTCCCGAATGCTGACCCCTTGATACCCCTTCTCCCGAAAGAGCGCCCGCGCGGCCTCGATGAGCCGTCGGCGGGTCTGCTTCCCTTTTGTGCCTGGCATGGGGTCAGATTCCTTCCAGTTGCCAGCCCTCCTCCTCGATCATGCGGTCGGCCTCGCGGGACATGGCGTCCCAGGCGTCGGTGTTCCAGATCTCTAGATAAGCATCATTCCCGATAATGGCGACGGTCTCCGTCAATCCGGCATAGGCCCGCAGTTTTTCGGGGATGCGTATGCGGTTGTGGGAGTCGGGCGTGACAGGCGTGGCGCTGGCGTAGAAATGCCTGCGGAGGGTGCGGCTGCGCTTGTCGGTGAGGGGAAGCGCCCGGATTTTCTCCTGAAGCGCGGCGAAGTAGGCGCTGGGCGCGAGCAGAAGGCAGCCGTCCAGCCCTTTCGCGAGCACGAACCGGGTGGCTGGGGGGATGTGTTCCGGGAGGATGAGGAAGCCGTCGGCGTCGAGGGGGCGCCGATGCTCGCCCCAGAACGCGTGGGGGGGATCGGGAATGGGGGAAACAGACATGCTGGCCGGGGGACGTGGGGGAATGGGGGAACAACCAGCAAGGCGTTCGGGGTGGTATTTATTTAACGATCGTTAGTTTATCACATATCGAAAAGAAGTGCAAATTTCGGGAATAACGGGGAAAATTGTGAATTAAATGGGGCGTTTAGCGTCAAAGTGGGGGCGCGCCCCAGCGATTATTTATCGAACGATTGTTAAAATTATGAATAATCGATCTCCGCGGGCGCCCGCTCGAAAATGGGCCGATCTCGCACTGAGGCGCGAAGACGCAGCCAGCCCAAGCGGCGCAGCAGGACGATTCGCCCGCGTCAAGTCGCAGGCGGCAGGCCAACCTGCAACGGCCTCTTGCTGTCTGCCGTCATCTCCACGCCATGGAGCCGGCATGCCTGCCTCCAGCCATTTTCAAAAGAAAACAGAAGGAGGCAGGGGGAAATAACCCGTTTTAGAAAATGTATGGGCGGTTGGAAGGGGTTTCGCAAAAGAACCTTTTTCAGGGCAAACCTGTGTTTGACAAATTCCCATATCCCATTATACTTGTATTTCTATCAGTTTCATGGCAGATCCTCCCGTCGTCTATCGTCTCACTCCATTTTTCACTCAAAAGGAGAAGAAGAGCGTATGAAGAAGAAGATTTTCCTGGTTCTCGTGGCTTTGATCGCCGTGCTGGCGCTGGCCGCATGCGGCGGCGGCAAAGCCACCGAAGCCCCGGCCGCCACCCAGGCGCCCGCGGAACAGCCTCAGGCGACCGAAGCCCCGGCTGAACAGCCCACCAAAGAGGTGGCCGAAGACCTGACCTGTGATGACGCCATTGGCTGTGTGGAGGTCGCGCCCGACGAACCCATCCACATCGCCTACATGCTCACCGTGTCCGGCGCCACCGCCTTCCTGGGTGAGGATTCCAAGGGAGCCATCGAGATTGCCATCGACGATCGCGGCGGCGAGCTGTTGGGGCATCCCATCGAGCTCACCGGCGAGGACTCCCTGTGCAACGCGGAGGGCGGTCAGGCTGCGGCCCAGAAGGTGGCTTCGGACCCCACCATCGTGGGCGTCATCGGCACGAACTGCTCCAGCGCCGCCACCTCGGCCCTGCCCATTATCTCCGAGGCGGGCCTGGTGATGGGCTCCTCCTCCAACACGAGCCCCACCCTCACCGCACCGCCCGAAGAGGGCGGCGTATGGCAGCCCGGCTACTTCCGCACGGCCCACAACGACAAGTTCCAAGGTCGCGTGGCTGCGGACTTCGCCTTCAATGAACTGGGCGCGCGCAAAGTCGCCACCATCCACGACGGCAGCCCCTACGCCGAGAGCCTGCAGCAGGTGTTTGCGGACCGCATCAAGGAATTGGGAGGCGAGGTGACCTTCCAGGGTGCGGTAAACGTGGGCGACACGGACATGCGTCCCATTTTGCAGGAGATTGCGGCGAATCCGCCCGACGTCCTCTACTTCCCCATCTTCGAGCCCGA
The DNA here is from genome assembly GCA_964503945.1 of uncultured Caldilineales bacterium. GTDB lineage: Bacteria > Chloroflexota > Anaerolineae > J102 > J102 > M2005. The sequence goes on along the minus strand of CAZDCN010000051.1, from coordinate 2,797 downwards.
AGGTCCCCTGATCGTGGCCCAGGCTGCGGAGATCGAGGCGCTGAAGGACACGGTGCTGATGGGCGCGGACGGTTTGCTGGTGGAGAGCTTCCCCGAGAATGCGGGGTCGAACGCCATTGGCATGTACCTGTCGGGTCCCTACGTGACCGGTCCCAAGTATGAGGAGCTGCTGGCCAAGTGGGAGGCCAAGTTCGGCGGGACGCCGCCCAGCGCCTTCCACGCCTTCGCCTACGACGCCACGAACATCCTGTTGGACGCCATCGAGCAGGTGGCGAAGGTGGGGGCGGACGGCACGGTGCTCATCGGCCGCCAGGCCCTGCGCGACGCCATCTACAGCACCAAGGATTATCCGGGCGTGACCGGCACCCTGACGTGCAACGAGTATGGCGACTGCGCCACGGGCGAAGCCCTGGGCATCTTCCAGCTCACCGAGGCTGAGGTGAACGAGAACAACTGGCCTCCGCCCGTGGTGTGGACGCCCCGCACCGGCGCGATTGAAGGCGCTGAGGGCGGCATGGAAGAGGGCGGCATGGAAGAAGCCATGGGCCCCAAGGTTGTGCCCGATGACCAGTTCACCTGTAATGACGACATCGGCTGCGTCGAGGTCTTTGCGGGCGAACCCATCCACATCGCCTACATGCTCACCGTGTCCGGCGCCACCGCCTTCCTGGGTGAGGATTCCAAGGGAGCCATCGAGATTGCCATCGACGATCGCGGCGGCGAGCTGTTGGGGCATCCCATCGAGCTCACCGGCGAGGACTCCCTGTGCAACGCGGAGGGCGGTCAGGCTGCGGCCCAGAAGGTGGCTTCGGACCCCACCATCGTGGGCGTCATCGGCACGAACTGCTCCAGCGCCGCCACCTCGGCCCTGCCCATTATCTCCGAGGCGGGCCTGGTGATGGGCTCCTCCTCCAACACGAGCCCCACCCTCACCGCACCGCCCGAAGAGGGCGGCGTATGGCAGCCCGGCTACTTCCGCACGGCCCACAACGACAAGTTCCAAGGTCGCGTGGCTGCGGACTTCGCCTTCAATGAACTGGGCGCGCGCAAAGTCGCCACCATCCACGACGGCAGCCCCTACGCCGAGAGCCTGCAGCAGGTGTTTGCGGACCGCATCAAGGAATTGGGAGGCGAGGTGACCTTCCAGGGTGCGGTAAACGTGGGCGACACGGACATGCGTCCCATTTTGCAGGAGATTGCGGCGAATCCGCCCGACGTCCTCTACTTCCCCATCTTCGAGCCCGAAGGTCCCCTGATCGTGGCCCAGGCTGCGGAGATCGAGGCGCTGAAGGACACGGTGCTGATGGGCGCGGACGGTTTGCTGGTGGAGAGCTTCCCCGAGAATGCGGGGTCGAACGCCATTGGCATGTACCTGTCGGGTCCCTACGTGACCGGTCCCAAGTATGAGGAGCTGCTGGCCAAGTGGGAGGCCAAGTTCGGCGGGACGCCGCCCAGCGCCTTCCACGCCTTCGCCTACGACGCCACGAACATCCTGTTGGACGCCATCGAGCAGGTGGCGAAGGTGGGGGCGGACGGCACGGTGCTCATCGGCCGCCAGGCCCTGCGCGACGCCATCTACAGCACCAAGGATTATCCGGGCGTGACCGGCACCCTGACGTGCAACGAGTATGGCGACTGCGCCACGGGCGAAGCCCTGGGCATCTTCCAGCTCACCGAGGCTGAGGTGAACGAGAACAACTGGCCTCCGCCCGTGGTGTGGACGCCCCGCACCGGCGCGATTGAAGGCGCTGAGGGCGGCATGGAAGAGGATATGGGCAAAACGCCCGATCTCACGGGAGAGACCATCACTATCTACCACTTCGGCGATCTCTCCGGTCCCTACGCAGCCATCACTGGCCCCCTGATCCACGGCGCCGAGGACGCGGTCAAAGCCATCAACGAGGAAGGCGGTATCTTCGGAGCTACGTTGGATATCAAATTCGCAGACACCGCGGGCAGCGTAGATGAAGCCGTAGCCGCGTACGACCGCTTCACCAGCGAAGATGACAACATCCTGATCATGATCACGTACGGCTCGGGCGAAGCGGAGGCTTTGGCCGCACGATTCGCCGAGGACAAAATCCCCAACATCTCCGCCGGCCTCAGCGCCAAGGCTTTCTACGGTCCCGACTCAGGTTATACTTTCGGCCTGGGTCCCATCTATCCTGACCAGATCGGCCTGACCATGAAGTTCCTCTCCGAGAACTGGGATCAGTACAAGCCCGAAGGCGCGGGCGATTCCATTAAACTGGCCTATCTGAGCTGGCCCACCGCATTCGGCCAGGGCGCGCTCACCGATGAAAGCCGGGCCTATCTGAAAGAGCTGGGCGTCGAGATCGTAACCGAGGAAACCTACGACGTCTCCCCCACCGCAGACACCACCGCGGCCATCCTCAACGCTCAGGCTGCGGGCGCGAACGTCATCTGGACGAACACTCTGGCCTTCGGCCCGGCCCAGATCCTCAACGACCTCAACAGCCTGGGCCTGCGCGACCAGTTTGTCGTGACCGCGGATAACTGGGCCATGGACCTGTCCCTCTACGCATTCCTGGCGGATCCTGCTTACGGCGTAGGCCTCATCACGCCCTTCCCCTATCTGTGGTGGACGGATACCGACAATCCGGGCATCCAGTACGCCCAGAAGATCTTCGAGGCCAACGAACGGCCTCCTGCCGAGCACAACGTGGGCTACCTGCTCCTGGTGGCGGGCGTGGACCTGGCCAAAGCTGCCATCGAGCAAGCCATCATGGATGTGGGTTATGAGAACCTGACGGGGGAAGCCGTGCAGAAAGCCCTC
>CAZDCN010000050.1:0-9542 GCA_964503945.1 uncultured Caldilineales bacterium | reverse complement strand
CTACATCGTCTACCGCAAGCTGCATCACATCCTCGAAGGCCATGGCATCACCATCGCCCGCAATCTCATCGGCCATTACATCACATCTTTGGAAATGGCGGGGGTCTCCATCACCCTGCTGAAGGTGGACGATGAACTTATCAAGCTGTGGGACGCGCCCGTGAAGACCCCCGCCTTGCGCTGGGGCGTCTGATGCATCGCGCTGTTCTTCCCATTCGACGAACCCAATCCATGCAATAACCGAACAGAGGTGTACACGTGATCACCAAGGAAGAAATCCTGGCCTGGTTGCACTGTTACCGCCAAGTGTTGGCCGAAAACAAGGAATATCTCACCCAATTGGATTCCGCCATCGGCGATGCGGACCACGGCATCAACATGGATCGCGGCTTCGCGGCCGTGGAAAAGAAATTGCCCTCGGTTGAAAACAAAGACATCGGCGCCATCCTCAAAACTACCGGCATGGCTCTGGTTTCCACGGTTGGAGGCGCGGGCGGCCCGCTCTATGGCACTTTCTTCATGAAAGCGGGCATGGCTCTGAACGGCAAGCATGAGATCTCCGCGGAAGAAATGGTCAAGGCCTTTGAAGCAGCCATCGAGGGCGTGAAGATGCGCGGCAAAGCCACGACCGGCGAGAAAACCATGCTCGACGCCTTGGTCCCGGCGCTGGAGGCCATGAAACAGACCCTGGCCAACGGCGGCGACATCCACGCGGCGCTGGTGGCCGCAGCCAACGCCGCCGAAGAAGGCATGAAAGCCACCATTCCCATGCTTGCCACCAAAGGCCGCGCCAGCTATTTGGGTGAACGCAGTATCGGTCACCAGGACCCGGGAGCGACTTCCTCGTATTTGATGATGAAATGCGCTGCTGAAACGATCAACGTCTAACGATCACCTCACACAAACATTCACCCCACCAAGCGCAACCACTCACGCACTCTGTGCAATCACCCCAAAGCTACCTCCAGGAGGTAAAACCATGTCGAAATACGTAGGCGCCGTCGATCAAGGCACAACCAGCACCCGCTTCATGGTCTTCGATCATGCCGGCAACGTCATTGCCATCCACCAGCTCGAACATGAACAGATCTATCCCAAGCCGGGCTGGGTGGAACATGATCCCATGGAGATCTGGTCCCGCACCCAGGAAGTCATGGAAGGGGCCATGAAAAAAGCGGGCCTTACACCAGGTGATCTCGCTGCTATCGGCGTCACCAACCAACGGGAGACCACAGTCGTTTGGAACAAGAACACGGGCAAGCCCTACTACAACGCCATTGTTTGGCAGGACACCCGCACCGACAAAATATGCAACGAGCTGGCGGCCGACGGCGGACAGGATCGCTTCCGGGAGAAAGTGGGCCTGCCCCTGGCCACCTACTTCTCCGGCCCGAAGATCAAGTGGATCCTTGACAACGTCGAAGGCGTACGCGAGGCGGCAGAACGAGGCGACGCCCTCTTCGGCAACATCGACACCTGGGTCATCTGGAATCTCACCGGCGGGCCCAACGGCGGCGCGCACGTCACCGACGTCTCCAACGCCAGCCGCACCATGCTCATGAACCTGAAGACCCTGGATTGGGATGAGGACATGCTGAAGGTCATGGGCATTCCCCGCGCCATGCTGCCCGAAATCCGCCCCTCCAGCGATCCCGCCATCTACGGCAAGTGGGAAGGCGTGCCCGTCTGTGGCGACCTGGGCGACCAGCAAGCGGCTACCGTGGGCCAGGCCTGCTTCGAGCCCGGTGAGGCCAAGAACACCTACGGCACGGGTTGCTTCATGATCATGAACACTGGCGCCGAGATCGTGCCCAGCAAGAGTGGCTTGCTCACCACCCTGTGTTACAAGTTCGGTGATGAACCCGCCGTCTACGCACTGGAAGGCTCCATCGCCATTACGGGCGCATTGGTGCAATGGCTGCGTGACAACCTCAGATTCTTCGATTTCTCCCACCACATCGAAGATTACGCTAAATCGGTCCCCGACAGCGGAGGCATCTACATCGTGCCCGCGTTCTCCGGCCTCTTCGCCCCCTACTGGCAGTCCGACGCCCGCGGCGTCATTGTGGGCCTCACCCGCTTCATCAACAAAAACCACATCTGCCGCGCCGCCCTCGAATCCACAGCCTATCAGACCCGCGAGGTGCTGGATGCCATGGAGAAGGATTCGGGCGTCAGCCTGAAAGCGTTGAAGGTGGACGGCGGCATGGTTTATAATAACCTGCTCATGCAGTTCCAGTCCGACATCCTCAACGTGCCCGTGGTGCGGCCCAAGGTGGCAGAGACCACAGCCCTGGGCGCGGCCTACGCCGCGGGTTTGGCCGTGGGCTACTGGTCGAACCTGGATGACCTGCGGTCCAACTGGCAGGTGGATAAGACTTGGGAGCCGCAGATGGACGAGGCCACCCGCGAAAAGCTGTTCAAGGGTTGGCTGAAGGCCGTCCAGCGCTCCATGCACTGGCTGGAAGAGTAGCCTTCTGAAGCCCTTCCATCGCCTTTGGTAACGAACATCCATGATGCGTCATGCGCTTCGAACACGCCATGGCGTCTGATGTGGGCGCATGACGCATCCCCTCTCATGATGCATCCCCACCTGGTCGGCAACCGGACTCGCAAGACATGAGACCCTGTCCATTTCCCAATCGCTCATATGGAAAAAAACCGACAAGAAACGTCATTCCGAGGGAACAAAGCGACCGAGGCATGTCTTGAGCGCAGCCGAAGGGAATCTGGCGAAGCGCAAAAAACCGGATATGGCGCTCACATGGCTCGCTATGTGAATTCCAATATGAGCGTTCCTGTTTAACGGCCGAATCAGAATCATTCCCAGTTTACGTCTCTCGTCGGAGGCGTCTTTATGAATCCCAGCGATTATCATGTCGTCGTCATTGGCGGCGGTTCCACGGGGGCTGCTATAGTCCATGATCTGGCTTTACGCGGGCTGAAGGTGACCCTGGTGGAGCGAGGAGAGTTGACCAGCGGCACGGCAGGCCGACATCATGGCCTCCTCCACAGCGGCGGGCGCTACGCCGTCAAGGATCAGGAATCCGCCCGAGAATGCATCGAAGAAAACTTCATCCTGCGGAAGATTGCGCCTGGGTCGTTCGAATTGAACGACGGCTTGTTCGTGGCCATCACCGAGGAGGATGTGGCCTACAAGGACGCATTTCTACAGGGATGCGCAGAATGCGGCATCCCCGCCAAAGAGCTGACCGCCAAAGAAGCTCTGGCTCTGGAACCCAATCTCAATCCCGAAGTTAAACTCGCCATCCAGGTTCCCGACGCCACCATGGATTGCTGGCGGCTGCCCATGCGCTTCTTCGCCACCGCCAAACACAACGGCGCAGATATCCGTCCCTACACCGAGGTGATCGGTCTGCTGAAACAGAACAGCACAGTCATGGGCGTGCATGTGCGCTCGCACATCACCGGTAAAGAATACGATATCAAGGCGGACATCGTGGTGAATGCGACGGGCGCATGGGCCGAACAGGTCAGTGAGATGGCCGACGCCCGGGTTCCGGTGCGCCCCACGCCCGGCGTGCTGGTGGCCGTCTATGGCCGCTGGAACAATATGGTCCTCAACCGCCTTAACCGCCCCTCCGATGGCGACATCATCGTGCCCCAACGACAGCTGTCGGTCATTGGCACCTCCTCCTGGTTCGCCCCCGATCCCGATCGTCTGGGACTGCCCGAAGAGCATATCAGGCTCATGTACGAGCGGGGGAGCATGCTCATTCCCAAGATCAGATTCGCGAAAATGCGAGCGGCCTGGAGCGCAGCCCGGCCTCTGTTAGCCGAAGCCAGCCCCACTGCAGGAGGGCGCGACCTGCCCCGCACCTTCAAATGCTTCGACCACAAGGAACGCGACGGCATCGAGGGATTGGTCACCATCACCGGCGGCAAGGGCACCACCATGCGGGCCATGGCCGAGACCACGGTGGATGTGGTGGTTGACAAACTCGGCCTCGACATTCCCTGCCGCACCAAAGAGGTCGTGCTCCTACCCTATTGGGCCTATTACCAGTAAGAGAGCAGCCCAACGCCGAAATCAGCCTGGCAGGCCAGGCCGTTATCCGCATTCCGCGCCCCCCCATTGGACGTTGCACATTGGATCATGAACGACGAAATCATTGGCCGGCCGGACCCGAAAATCCCGGTCACCCTCAAGATATTCCGTTTCAAACCCGGCGCCATCGATCCTCCCCGCTACGACACGTTCCAGGTGATGGCGGACCCCTACATGACTGTGCTCGATGCGCTGGAAGAGATCCGCGCCACCCAGGAGCCTGATCTGGCTTACCGCCATTCTTGCCACCACGCATCTTGCGGCACCTGCGGCATGAAAGTCAATCACCGAGATGTGTTGGCTTGCGTAACCAAGGTGCTGGAAGAAAAGCAGCCCATCCTTGTGGAGCCCCTGGATGCAATGCCCCTCGTGACGGACCTGGTGGTGGATATGGGCGATTTCGCCCGGCGTTACGAGCCCGCGGGCCTTTCCCTGGTTCGACCCAGTGAGTATTTCACCGAGGCCGCTCTGCCCGAAGGCGTGGAGGAATTCACCCGTTACGAAAGCTGCATCGAATGCGGCATTTGCCTTTCTGCCTGCCCGGTGGCCAATACCCGAGCGGATTTCATCGGACCGGCGGGATTAGCCGCATTCTATCGGGCCATGCAAAAGGGTGACCAGGCTCGCGAAGATGTGATCGCAGCCGTGGACGCCGATTGCGGCGTATGGGGTTGCCATGGCGCCATGGAATGCACCGAAGCCTGTCCCTCCAATGTGGAGCCAGGCAATCTGATCATGTTCCTGCGCCGCGAAGTTCTGAAATCGCGTTTTGGCTTTGCATAGGAGGTAGCTCATGACGCAACCCATCCAGCAAATTCCTCCCCAGCGTCGGGCCTGGCGGGCCTGGTTCGATCCCCGCGGCCGCGGCCTGGGGTTCATCGCATTTGCGTTGCACCGCATCACAGGCTTGGGATTAGTATTGTACTTACTTCTACACATGGTCGTGCTTAGCACCCTGTTGCAGGGCGAAGCCGCCTGGGACCGGTTCGTCGCCTTCGCTAAATCCCCGTTTTTTCTGACCCTGGACCTCCTACTCATCGCTGGCATTCTCATTCATGGGCTCAACGGCTTGCGGATCAGTATCGTTGGCTTGGGATTTGGCGTTGGCAAGCATAAAATCCTCTTCTGGCTTTTAATGGTCTTGGCCGCAGTGATTTTCCTCTATGCTGGATGGCTGCTCTTTGCCAAGTAAGGAGAGAACCATGCAAAATACCAACATCCCTTCCAACAAAGGCGGCGTCTGGATTTGGCAAGTCATTTCGGGCGTGCTTCTTATCTTCTTGCTGGGCCTGCACATGATCGCCCAGCATTATGTGGTGGAAGGCGGGTTGCGCACTTATCAGGACGTGATCAACTACCTGAAAAATCCCGTAATTTTGGTGCTGGAAGCCCTTTTCCTTGTGGTAGTCACTTACCATGCAATGGTGGGCGTGCGCGCGGTCATCTTTGACCTGGGCATCAGCGAATCCGCCCGCAAACGAACCACCATGCTGCTCACCATCCTGGGCGGGCTCATTCTCCTCTGGTCCGCCTATCTGCTTTTCGCCTTGACTCGCTCCTGAATCCATGACATCCAAAAAGAGAGCAACTTCAAAATCCAAGAAGGAAGTCTTTGAACGCCCCAATCGCCTGGCGCGCATGAAAAAATGGCAGTTCGCGCTGCTGTTCATCATTCCCTTCATCCTGGCGGAAGTGTTGTTCTACTTCGGTGGCAGGCCCGTTAGCATGATGATCTTTCCCTTCTTGTGGGTGGGATTCTGGGCGGCGTTGCTCTGGGCCAATGATTGGGTTCCCCTGAAAAAGCCCAAATCGAAAAACCACGCCGAATAGCCTGCCATGTCCGATACGTCACGGCCAACACCGACTGCGCTGGATCCCTGGGAGGCCCGCTGGGCGCCCTACGCTGAAGCGGATTACCAGGCCGTGCTGGCTGCCCTCGCACCCGATGACGTGGCGCTTGATATCGGCGCGGGCGACCTGCGCCTGGCCCGGCGCATGGCAGCTCGCATCCGCCGCGTCATCGCCTGGGAAATGCAGCCCCAGGTGTTGGCCCGCGCGCGCCGCCCCCTGCCGCCCAACCTGCTGGCCCAGACCGTGGACGCCCGCTTCGCATCCATCCCCGACGGCGTGACCGTGGCCGTGCTGCTCATGCGTCATTGCCAACATTATCGACTTTATGTCGAGAAGCTGCGGGCCGCGGGCTGCCAGCGGCTCATCACCAACGCCCGCTGGCGCGTCGGCGTCGAGGTCATCCCCCTGACGCCCGGCATCCCCTTCGACCAGGCCGGACCGGGCTGGTACGCCTGTCGTCGCTGCGGGGCCACTGGCTTTTGGGCGGAACACACCGACCAGATCGACGCCCGGGCCCTCGACACCGTCTGGGACGTGGAAGGCTGCCCGGCTTGCACCCATTGACGAAGCCCATGGCGCATGATAAGATGACGTGAAAGCAACCATCTTTCTCTCGCACCAGGTGACTGGATTCAGCCCAATGAGCATCCTGATCGAAAAAAATAGCATTCCCCAGCACGATTGGGGACGATTGCTAAAGGCCTTGAAAGAAACAAACGATGAAATCGTAATCACGGAAAACAACGAACCCGTTGCCACGATCCTTTCGTATGAAGATTTTCTCACCATCCGTGATTTTTTGAGGCTCATCCGAGAGCAACATTTCGACAAACTGGCTTTGCGGGAATCTGCAGCCACCATGTTGGCATCGGAGCGGGTGCTGGCCCGAGAATGGCTTTTGCAAGAGGAAGATGACGCATGGGCCGATTTATGAAAGGAGACGTAGTCGTTCTCCCCTTCCCTTTTTCTGATTTAACCCAGAGCAAAAAACGCCCGGCCCTGGTTGTTGCTTCGCTCGACATGCACGAAGATGTGATACTGTGCATGATCACCAGTCACACGACGGATGCAGACGCCATCTCATTGCAAAAACGTGATTTCGCCGATGGGGAACTACCGAGGGACAGTTTCATCCGGCCTAATCGCTTGTTCACAGCAGACGGGCACATCGTTATCAGGGTTGCAGGGCGCGTGCAGGAAACCAAACTGATTGAAGTCCGAGCAAAAATCATCGAAATCATTTCTCGATAAGGGTTGTCTGGCGACCTTTCTGTTCGCAACACAACAGCCTTTTTCGTACAAACCGGAGGCATGTTATGAAGCTCAAAGATAAGAAAATCGCATTTCTCGTAGGACCTGGCTTTGAAGACCTGGAGTTTTGGGTCCCGTACATGCGCCTGGTGGAGGAAGGCGCGGACGTGACCACCGTGGGCATTCACGCCGGCGATGTCTATTCCAGCAAGCACGGCTGCCTCAAGGCCCATGCCGATGTCGGTGCGGACGACGTCTCACCCGACGATTTCGACGCGGTGGTCATCCCCGGCGGCTGGGCGCCCGACAAAATCCGCCGCTACGAGGGCGTCAAGCGCCTGGTGAAGGGCGTTTTCGACCAGGGCGGCATTGTGGGCATGATCTGCCACGCGGGCTTGGTGGGCATCTCCGCCAAAATCGTGGCCGGGCGCAAGGCCACCGGCTCCCTGGGCATCAAGGATGACCTGGAGAACGCCGGAGCCGTGTGGGTGGATGCGCCCGCGTTCCGGGATGGCAACCTGGTCTGGGGCCGGGTGGTGGCCGATATCCCCGATTTCAACCGTGAACTCATTTCCGCTCTCGCCAACGACTGACTCCATCCCATGACCAGCATTGTTCTCGTCTCCCACAGCGACGCCCTGGCCCAGGCCGTGAAGGACCTGGCCGAGCAGCAAACCCAGGGCAAGGCCCGCATCGCCGCGGTCGGCGGCACAGGCGATCCCGACCATCCCTTCGGCACCGACGCCATGGCCATTCTCGAAGCCATCCAATCCGTGTTCGATGAAGAGGGCGTGCTCGTGCTCATGGACCTGGGCAGCGCTCTGATGAGCGCGGAAATGGCCATCGAATTCCTGGACCCGGAGCAGGCCGCGAAGGTGCGGCTCAGCGCCGGGCCTTTTGTGGAGGGCGCCATGGCCGCGGCCGTGCAGGCCTCCATCGGCGCGGGTCTGGACGCGGTGGCCCGGGAAGCGGAGGAAGCCATGGAGCCCAAGCGCGAGGCCCTGGGCCTGGCAGCGACGGAAGCCCCCGCTGGCGAAACGCCCGAAACCCGCGCCGAAGCCGCCGCCTCGGGCCGGGTGACCCTGGTGAATCCCGCGGGGTTGCACTTCGGGCCCGCGGTGCAGTTTGTGCAGGCCGCGGCCGCGCACACAGCCCGGGTGCAGGTGCGAAATCTGACCACGGGCGCGGGCCCGGCCGATGCCAAGCGCTTCAATCAGGTGTTGGCCCTGGGCGCGGAGCAAGGCCACGAGATCGAGATCACCGCGCAGGGGCCGGACGCCCAGGAGGCCGTGGCGGCGCTGATGGCCCTGGCCCAGGAAGGGTTCGGCGAGCTGGAGGAGGCCGCGCGGGGGGAGGAGATGGCGGGAGAAGCCGCCGCGGCCGAGCTGCCCGCGAGCGGCGAACGCGTCCTCTCCGGCATCCCCGCATCGCCGGGCGTGGCTCTGGGCGTGGTCACCCGGCTGGAGACAGGCCGGATGGTCATCCCCCGAACGACGGCTGAAAACCCCGAGGCCGAGTGGTCCCGCTTTCAGGAAGCCGTGGCCCAGGCGCAGCAGGCGCTGGCCGAGACCGCGGATCGCATGGCTCGGGAACTGGGCGACGCTCAAGCCCGCATCTTCCAGGCCCACAGCCTGGCCCTGGCCGATCCCGACTTCCAGGACGAGGTGCATCGTCGCATTTTCGAACAGCGGCTCAACGCCGAGGCCGCGCTGTATGACGCCATCGAGGCCCTGGCCGGGGGATATGAACGCATGGAGGGCGAACGCTTCCGGGAGCGGGCCATCGACCTGCGAGATGTGGGCGCGCGGGTGCTGCGCATCCTGCTGGGGCGAGAGGAGGCCGCGCCCGAGCTGCCCGAGCACGCGGTGATCGTAGCCCCCGACCTGATGCCCTCCCAGACCGCATCTCTGGACCGCAGCAAAGTGGTCGCGTTCGTCACCGCGGCCGGCGGCCCCACCTCTCACACCGCCATCCTCGCCCGCAGCATGGGCATCCCCGCGGTGGTGGGCGCGGGCGAAGCCGCGCTGGACTTGCCCGAAGGCGCGCGCCTGGCCGTCAACGGCTACGCGGGCGTGGTCATCCTTCGGCCAGATGAAGACACCGAAGCCGCGTTTCGGGCGCAAATGGCTGCGGACGCGGACGCGCGGGCTGCCGCCCAGGCTGCATCCCAGGCTCCGGCCCGCACCCGCGACGGCCAGCGCGTCGAGGTCGTCGCCAACCTGGCCACCGCCGCGGAGGCGGAGGCCGCGCTGGCCATGGGCGCGGAGGGCGTGGGCCTGCTGCGCACCGAATTCCTTTTCCAAGATCGCGCGGAGCCGCCCAGCGAGGAGGAACAGGCCGCCATCTACCGCCGGGTGGCCGAGATCATGGC
>CAZDCN010000049.1:0-9543 GCA_964503945.1 uncultured Caldilineales bacterium | reverse complement strand
CATGACGCATTACGGAATACGTAGTACGGAATACGCATCCCATGTTCATCCTTATCGGCGCGCGGCCGCTCATGACGCCTGCTTTGAAAATAAAAAGAACACGGATGAACACGGAAAAACACGGATAATTTGTTAAAAAATCTGTGTCCGAAGGCCGTGCAAATCCGTGTCCTCATTTTCATCCGTATCGGCGAGCCGCCGCCCGGAATGGTTATCCGATCTATTCTTTGTGATAAGGCTTGCCCAGGGCCTCGGGCGTGGTCGCGCCCCAGCGGGACCGGAACCATTTGGATGAGATGAGCACCAGCACCAGAATGGTCATGATGAAGGGGACCATGCGCCAGATGTAGCGGGATGCCAGGCCCGGGAAGAATATCTGGGGATTGAGGGAGAGCTGCCACAGCAGCCCGAACAACACTGCACCCCCAAACAGGAGATAGGGATTCCACATGGAGAAGAACACCAACGCCAAGGAGATGAAACCCCAGCCCATGAGGAAATTGTAGTTCCAGACGGGATTGTAATAGAGGCCGTACACCGCGCCGGCAAAGCCCGCCATCATGCCGCCGAAGATGACGCACAGATAGCGAATGCGGGCCACCTTCAGGCCCGAGACTTCGGCCACCGCGGGTTGCTCGCCCACCGAGCGGATGTTCAACCCCCAGCCCGTTTTATTCAGCGTGAACCAGATGACCACCACCATGACGATGGCCAGGAAGAAGAAAGGCGAGATGCCGAACCAGGTGGGGAGGCGATCCAGGCCTAGCGGGCCGGTGTAGGGATTGCCGATGTAAGTGGTCATGCCGAAGCCGAAGATCCAGATGCCCATGCCGCTGACCACCTGATCCACGCCCAGGGTGATGGAGAAAAATCCGTGCAACAATCCCAGCAACGCGCCAATGCCTATCCCCACCAGAAAACCGATGAGATAATTGCCCGTGGTTTGGGCGGCGATGAAACCCAGGGTGGCTCCGAACAACATGATGCCTTCCAGGCCCACGTTGAGCACGCCCCCGCGCTGGTCCACCAGCTCGCCCAGTCCGGCGAAGGTAAAGATCATGGCGGCTTCGAGGCTGCGAATGAGGAATGCAAGCATCGTTGACTCCTATGCTGAAATAGATGCCTCACGCAAAGACGCAGAGGCGCAAAGGGAAAAAGAAGCCAAGCATCTCGGCGCTTTTGGCGTCTTTGCGTGAGATTGTCATCGGTATGGGCGGATCGCCACTCATGGCGACGGCTGTTGCTTCCGTTCGATGAGAATCTGGTAATTGTAGAAGAACTGGAACGCGACCAGGGAGATCATGAGCATGCCCATGAGCGCGTAATCGACGCCAAAGCCCAGATGCAGCTTGCCCTGCGCGGAACGCCCGCCGATGGACAGCCCGCCGAACAGCAGGGCGATGAACAGGGTGGCGATGGGGTTGCCCAGGGAGATGAGGCCGCAGATCATGCCGTAGAAGGAGAGATCGCCGAAATAGGCGTAGGTGCGGGCGATTTTATACACGCCCGGCACCGCCGCAAAGTAATGATACCCGGCCAATCCCGCCAGCGCGCCGCCCATGAGAAAGACCAGCACCGAAATTTTGAAGGTGCTGATCCCCGCGTAGCGGGCCGCCAGGGGGCTCTTGCCGAAGGCCCGGATCTGATATCCCAGGCTCATGCGGGCGAAGAGCAGGTACAGCGCGAGCATGAGGAGGAAGACTAGAATCAGGGTGTAGGGGAAATCGGCGATGAGGGGCGCCCGGGCCGCCTCGGGCAGCTCGAAGCTTTCTCCCCGGCCGCCCAGGTTCATGAAGGGGCCGCCATCCTTGATCATGAAGGAGACCAGGTTGAACGCAATGAAATTCAACATCATCGTCACCACGATCTCATTCACATCCCACTTGCCCTTCAGAAACCCGGCAATGCCGCCGATGAGCGCGCCTGCAACCAGGGAAGCCAACACCATGAGGGTCAGCAACAAAGGCTGGGACATGGTCAGCTCGCCCGTTTTGCCCCCCAACAGATAAACCACGCCAAAGGCGGCCAGCGCGCCCACATACAACTGCCCCGGCATGCCGATATTCCACAACCCAGCTCGGTAGGGAATGATGAACGCGTAGGAGGCAAACGCCAGGAAGATAAATCGATTGATGGTCAAACGCAGGCCGTAGGAATTGAAAAACGCGTAACTGAAGATCTGTTTATAAATCTCCCGGGGGCTTTGCCCAGCCTGCAGAAAGATGAGGCTGAACAAGAGCAATCCAAACAAAATCGCCAGGATCGAAAACAGGGCGGCCTTCCATCCCGGCAGATGCGCCCGTCGTTGCAGACGGATCTGGTAACCGGCTACGGTCATGGTTTAACTCTCCTGATGCAGTCCGGCAATCATGGCGCCGATGATGTCTTTCTTTGCCTCGGCAGCAGGAAGAATATCCACGATCTCTCCCTCGTACATGGGCGCGATCCAGTCGCTGAGGGATAGGATCTCATCCAGGTCTTCGGAGATGAGGATCACGGCGGCGTGGTTGGATCGGGCTTCGAGCAATTTGCGCTGCACAAACTCGGTCGCGCCCACATCCAGGCCTTGAGCGGGCAGGTTGGCGATGACCAGCTTGGGCTCACGGGAAAGCACCCGGCCCAGGATGATCTTCTGCAGGTTGCCGCCCGAAAGCGTCTGGATTTCCACATCGGGCCCGGGCGTGGCCACATCGAACTCCTCGATGATCTGCTCGGTGAGCTTACGCAGTCCGCCATAATCGAGAAAGCCCGCATGATTGTACCGCTTGTCGAAGTAGTAGTTCATGGCCACGTTTTCCACCAGCGTGAAGTCGCCGATGGAGCCCACATCGGTGCGTTCGGCCGGGGTGTAGCCCATGCCCAGTTTCCAGCGATCCAGGATGGAGGCGTGGGTGATGTCCTGGCCGTTGAGCAGCACGCGGCCGGTTTCCGCGGGGCGCAGGCCGAACAGGGTTTCGGCCAGCTCGTGCTGGCCATTGCCTGCGACGCCGGCAATGCCCAAGATCTCCCCCTCCCGCACGGTGAAGGTGGCGTTTTTCAGAGCGATGACGCCCTTGTTGTTGCGGGCGGAGAGGTTTTCCACCTGGAGGACGGGTTTTCCTGGGGTTACGTCGGGCTTTTTCAGATCGAAGATGACGGGGCGTCCCACCATTTTTTGGGCCAGAAGCTGCTCGGTGGCCTCTGCGGTGGACAGCCTGTCCACCACCTCGCCGCGCCGGAGGATGGTCACCTGGTCGCTAATGGCCAGGACCATGGGCAATTTGTGGGTGATGAAAGGCACCACGCCCAGCGCGTCCTGGGTCATGGTTTCAATGGATTCCAGAAGGCGGTCGGTCTCCACAGGCGTCAGGGCGGAAGTGGGCTCGTCCAGGATCAGAATTTTGGCGCCTCGATAAAGGGCTTTTACGATCTCCACCACCTGCTTTTCCCCCTCGGTGAGCTGCCACACCCGAGCCCTGGGGTCCACCTTGAACCCATATCGCTCGGCCACGGCCACGATCTCCTCCTCCACCTCCTTCGCCTTGATCCTGCCGCGACCTTTGGGATGCCCCAGCAAGATGTTTTCCAGCACCGTGTGGGCGGGCACGAGCTTGCGGTGCTGATGCACCATGCCGATGCCCATCTTGATGGCGTCTTCGGGCGAGCGGAATCGCACCTTCAGGCCCCGCACATAGATCTCCCCCTCATCCGGCTGCAATAGGCCGAACAGAATGCTCATCAATGTGGTTTTTCCCGCTCCGTTCTCTCCCAAAATGGCGTGAATCTCTCCCGCCCGGATTTTGAAGTCGATATGATTGTTGGCCAACACCCCGCCGGGATAGCGCTTCGTGATGCCACGGGCCTCGAGAACCACCTCCCCCGGCTGGATATGTTTCCAGATGTCGCCATGAAGTTCGATTTCCTCGTGATGACGTTTGGACATAAGAGCTTTTTCAAAACAGGCCGATCAGGATGAATGTTGTTGACGATGGGAGATAGATCAGGCCGGGAAACCTGGGAGCCGGGAAACCGGGAAACCAGGGAAGCCCAGCTCCCCCGGTCCGCCGGTTTCCTGGCTTCTAAAGTTCCTGGCTCCTCTCCCCCATCCCCAAGGGGATGGAGAAGAGGGCTTCAGAGCGAACGGTTTTACTCGAGAATGGTCACGCCTTCCAGATCGAAGTTGAACTGGGAGAGCAGCCATTCCACGGTGGGCTCTTCGCCCGCGGGCTTCACTTCTTTGCCCTTCTCGGGCACCGGATTGCCATCCAGGTCCAGGCCCGTGCCGTTGCTGACGAAGGCATGTTCGGTGAAGGGATCCCATTCGCCCTTCATCATCTGCTCCCGGCGCTGGGCCACCAAGTCTTTGATCTCCTGGGGCACTTCCGCCTTGGGGCTGATGGCGTCCACGCCCACTTTGCCGTCGTTCATGATGTCCACTGTGGGCTCCACCGTGCCGTCGGCCAGCGTGAACGTGCTTTCCATGCCCGGATACATGATGGTCTCGGGAGCCGTCCCCTTCATCTTGGCCTGCACCATGGCGTCATAGATCACTTCCCAGCGGGTGTCGAAGGAAATGGCCACCGTGTCCGTGCTGGACCAGCCATATTCGCCCACGATGTCCATGTCCTTGCCCACGTACCAGATGCCCGATTCCGTGGCCACATCCAGCGGCGAGCCGGAGTCGGACTGCTGGGTGAGAACGTCCACCTTGTATTGGTCGATGAGGGTCTTGGCGATCTCCCGCTCCTCAGAGGGGTTGTACCAGTCGCCCACATACTTCACGTAGATGTTGACGTCCTTGTTCAGCAGCTTGGCGCCATCCAACACGCCCAGGGTGAAGCCCGCCTGGCGGCGGATGACCTGCACCGAGGGGAAGGCGGAGACCACGCCGATGTTGCCGGTCTTGGTCAGGGCCGCGGCCACCAGACCTTCCAGGTAGAGAGCCTGATACTGCCGGGGGAAGAAGCGCACGAAATTGGGCTTCGTGGTCAGGTCGCTGGCGATGACCGAGCCGAAGGTCACGTCGGGATACTTGTCCGCGATGTCCTTCAAGGGCAGGCCCATGAACTCGGCGTTACCGATGACGATGTTGGCGCCCTCGGAGATAAGCTCCTCCGCGAAGGGCACGGTGCTATCCGGCCCCACTTCCTCGCGATAGACATATTTCACGTTGGGATACTTCTCCGCGATGCGCTTGCCCGCCCGATCGTGCGCGCCCGACCAAGTGGTGCCTTCGATGATGCTGAAGTGCTCGATGGCCAGGGTGATCTCCTGATCCATAGCCTCTTCCGTGGGCTTCTCCGCCGGTTTCTGCGCCGGTTTCTCTTCCATCGCCTTGGTGGGCTCTTCCTTGGGCGGCTGGGTGGCCGCAGGCTGCCCTCCGCAGGCGACCAGCGCGAGGGCCAGAGCCGCCAGAACCAGCACCGCCAGCACGGGCGTCAGCTTGGAAAACCGAAATGGACGCATGACATCTCCTCCTTTTGAGAAAAATGGTTGGGTGGGGAAAGTTGGCGAGGAAAATGTAAGATGTATTCAATTAGCTTTGCACATTATCACAAGTGGCGGGATTTTGTCAATCTTTGTACAATTCCTTCATGACAATGATTTTCGCCGGCAGCATTAGCCGTTGGCTCCTGGATATCCCCACGCCTGCGTCCATCCCCCTGCGCGTGCTCTCCCGGCACCGTCGGGTGGTGAATCTGGTCGATGACGAGGGACGGATGCTGGCCCTCGCGCATCCCGACGTGGGCAACGGGCCTTTCCACATCCTCCTGGCGGAAGCCGTTCCCTTCCACAACCTCCAGCCCGGCCTCGAAGCTGCGTGGGCGGGGGATGAGCTGCAGTTGGGCCCGTGGACCATCCACCTGAGCCACGCAGCCCGGTGGGACCCCTTGCTGACGCCCACCCGGGCCGCGCCGTCTCCCCGGGCGTGGGCGCGGGCTCGCGAGCGCGCCCATGCATACATCACCGCCTCCTTGGTCGAGGATATGCGCCCCCCTGCCATCGCCCGTCTGCTGCGGGGCTTGGACGCGCTCTGTGAGGAAGGGGGCCAGGGTTGGCGGGAAGGCCTGGAGTTGTTGCTGGGGCTGGGGCCGGGATTGACTCCGGCCGGGGATGATGTGCTGCTGGGGTTTCTGGCCCGGCGGTGGATGCAGCAGGACGCGCCGGGGCCGGAGGAAGCGTCGGTCTGGCGGACCATGCTGCCGCGCACCTCGCGTCTCAGCGCGGCCTGGCTGGAACACGCCTTGGCCGGGCGTTTCGCCGAGCCCTGGCATCAGCTCTATCAAGCGATGCTGGCAGGGGATGACGAGAGCGCGGCCCGGGCCCTGGCCCGCATCGCATCCATTGGCGCAACCTCGGGCAAGATGGCGTTGCTGGGTGCATTTTCGATGCCGTGACCCCCTGTGCTACAATTCTCCATACGTCCTGGTCCCGGCAGTTTCTTTCCTCCTCCCAATTCCCGTGCATATCGCGATTATCGGACATCTCACCCGCGACATTTCGCCCGATGGTTACACCATCGGCGGGGCCGTGAGCTATTCCGGCGTGACCGCGCGTCGGCTGGGCGCGGAGGTCACGGTGCTCACCCGGGCGCATCCCAAGGATGTGCGCTTTTTGGAATCGGAGGGCGTCCACGTCATCAATCTGCCCACCGAGGTCTACACCACCTTCCACAACGTCTATTTCAAGGACATCCGCATCCAGCAGGTGCTGGCCGTGGCCGGCCCCATCCTGGAACATGAAGTCCCGCCCGAGGTCTACGATGCGGATCTGCTGCTGCTGGCGCCCGTGGCCCAGGAGGTGGACCCCGCCATCGCCCAGCGCGCGCACAGCAAGCTCGCGGCCACGCCCCAGGGTTGGATGCGGGAATGGGATTTGCAGGGCAAGGTGTACGCCATCCCCTGGTACAGCTCGGGCCGCATCCTCCCCTACCTCGACGTCATCATCTTCTCCGACCAGGACCTGGTGGGCGACATGAGCATCCTGCCCACCATCATCGACTCGGTGCCTCTGGTGGCCATCACCCGCTCGGCCAAGGGCAGCGTCATCTACAATCATGGCCGGCGCTGCCGCGTGCACACCCGGCCCGCCCGCGAGGTGGACGCCACCGGCGCCGGCGACACCTTCTCGGCCGCCTTCCTGGTGGAGCTGATGAACGGCAAATCCCCCATCGAAGCCGCCTACTTCGCCAACGTCACGGCCAGCCTCAGCATCGAGGCCGTGGGACTGGGCGGCATTCCCTACCGCTTTCAGGTCGAATCTTACATCGAGGCGCATCCCGGACCATGACCCGAATCTATGCGATAGCCAATCAGAAGGGCGGCGTGGGCAAGACCACCACCGCCGTGAATCTGGGCGCGTATCTGGCCGCAGCGGGCCAACGCGTCCTCATCGTCGATATCGATCCCCAGGCCAACGCCACCAGCTCCCTGGGCCTGGGCGCGAGTCAGCTCCCCCGCTCCATCTACGACGTATTCAGCGGCGAGGCGGACCTGGCCGATGTGATCACCCTCACCAATCGCATGCGCCTGGACATCGTCCCCAGCTCTCACGCCATGGCCGCGCTGGAAACCGAGGCCGTGGAGGCCATCAGCGACCCCTACCAACGCAGCTTTCTCCTGCGCAACGCCCTCTCCCCCACCCTCCATCGTTACGATTACATCCTCATCGACAGCCCCCCCAGCCTGGGGCTCATCACCGTCAACGCCATGACCGCAGCCCATGGCGTCATCATCCCCGTCCAGAGCGAATATCTGGCCCTGGAGGGGCTGGGGCAGCTCCTCTCCACCATCGACAAGGTGCGTCGGGGGCTTAACCCCGCGTTGCGCATCGTTGGCATCCTGGTCACCATGTCCGACGCGCGCAACAAGCTCAGTCGTCAGGTGGAGGATGAGATCCGACGGTATTTTCAGGACCAGGTGTTTCAGACGGTCATTCCCCGCAATGTGCGGCTGGGCGAAGCGCCCAGCTATGGCGAGCCCATCAACGCCTACGCTCCCAACTCGGCCGGAGCCAAAGCCTATCAACAACTGGCCGAAGAGCTTTTGATTCGCGACGGCGTTATTTCCCCCACTTCCCCCCAAGGAGCAGTCGCATGAGTCCCCGCAGAGGTCTGGGACGCGGTCTCAGCAGTTTGATTCCCACCACGCCCGCCATCGAGCCCGAGGCGGAGGGCGCTCCCGCGGGCGTGCACCTCGTCGCCCTGGATGAGATCCGCCCCAATCCCAGCCAGCCCCGCCAAACCTTCGCGCCCGAGGCCCTGGCCGAACTGGCCGCGTCCATCCGCGAGCATGGTCTCATCCAACCCATCATTGTCGCCCGAGCCGCTCCCGGCTCCCAAGCGCCCTACACCATCATCGCGGGCGAGCGGCGCTGGCGGGCCGCGAAGCTGGCCGGGCTCAAGCAGGTCCCCGTCATCATCAAGGACGCCACGCCCCAGGCCATGCTGGAGCTGGCCCTGGTGGAGAATGTGCAGCGGGCCGACCTGAATCCCCTGGAGGAGGCGGTGGCCTACGAGACTCTGATCCAGGAGTTTGGGCTGACCCAGGGCCAGGTGGCCGAGCGCGTGGGCAAGAGCCGGGTGGCCGTAGCCAACACCGTGCGCCTGCTGCAACTGCCCGATGAGGTGAAGCAGGCCGTGCTGGAGGGGCAGATCCGCGAAGGGCACGCGCGTGCCCTGCTGGGCCTTGCCGATGATCAGACCATGGTGGAGGCCATGAAGCTGGTCATCGATCGGGGTCTGTCGGTGCGGCAGACCGAGGAGCTGGTGCGGCGGCTGAACGCCCCCGCGCCCGAAAAGCCTCCGGCCGACGACGACCTCAGCGCCAGCCCCGAAACCAAAGCCCTGGAAGACAGGCTGCGCGCCCGGCTGGGCACGAAAGTCAGCCTCTTCCGCACCCGCAAAGGCGGGCGTATCGTCATACACTTCTATTCGGAGGAGGAGCTGGCCGAGCTGTATGAGATGCTCATCGGGGATGAGCCGTTGTAAGCCGTAAAGCTATCAGGCTGCGCGGCCGCGAGCAAGCCGGGGAGCCAACTGGCTGAAATTCGCCAGGTTGCTCAGGGTGATGATGTCTCCTCCGGGAGAGAAAATCACCAGCGTGCCCTTGTCTAACAGTTCATCCAGGTTGTTTTGCGTGGCCTGGATAGTCAACATGGGCTGGATCAGGGAGATGTGTTTTTTGAAAAACCAACACCGATGAATGACGATAACCTGGGAGTGGATTTCCAGCCGAAAGCCCAGCCAACACAGAAAGTGCATCGCACCGATGAGAAACAGCAACAGGCCTACGGTCTCGCACACTCCCATGAGGATGGACGCCTGGAATTCGGGCAGCCGCCTGGCGATTTCCGATGTCTCCAGGAACAGCGTCGTTCCCACCAGAAACAGCAAGACATCGGGCGCGATGCTGATGGCATGCTGTCGAGCCATGATCGGTTCATCCATCATGCACCTCCACACGAACCGGGGAGTTTTCTCGGAGTCACAAGAATGGCGGCATAGGGACCTCCTGCTTTGAAAATAAAAAGAACACGGATGAACACGGAAAAACACGGATAATT
>CAZDCN010000048.1:0-9623 GCA_964503945.1 uncultured Caldilineales bacterium | reverse complement strand
AGTCGAGCGCCACAATCCAACTTCGCCCCCGGCATACACCAGATTCCCGTCGAACGCGTCCACCGCAGTCACTCGACAGCCGTTGCAGTCGAACACCTGCTGCCAGGTGGCGCCATCGTCCACGCTGCGATACACATCGCCTTGCGAGGTGAGGAAAAGCGTGCGACTGGTCGTGGAGCTGTTGCGATCCAACGCCAGGCCAGTGAAAGGCGCCGCCGGCAGCCCCATTCCTTCCATCCAAGAGACGCCATAGTCATAGCTTCGCAATAGATGACCCGGTTCATCCAACGAAGGCGCCTGCGCCATCCACACGACGCCGTTGCGGGCGGGGTCTACGGCAAGAGCGGTGACGTTGCCTCCATTGCCATCCCAATCCCCCGAAGCCGCGACATCATTGCAATTCTCCCACGATTCACCGCCGTTAGGGCTGTGCCAACACCCCAGATCGAAATAGCCCAGATAGATGTGTTGAGGTTCGCTCTCACTGATGCCCATTTTGAACATAACCACGTTATCCACCCCGCGAGATTGCCACAAGCCCGGGCTGACCTCGTTGGTGTAATTGTTGAAGAAATTCCGGCCGCCGTCATCGGTGGCAAAGATAAACTGGCTGTCGGCCCAGTGAAGCCAGTTGGGATCGGAGAGATCGTCGCCAATGGAACGAAGATCGGTGTTGTAAGCCCAATACGCATCGGTCCAGCCATCTTCCCAGTCCTCAACCTTGCTCACTTGGGTCCAGGTGACGCCGCCATTCACGCTCTCCCACACGCCGTTGCGGTCATCCCAGGGAAACTGATGATATGGATCGATGAGGCGAATGAGGTTCGATTGCCCCGGAACCAACCAGATGCGCCCACCCCGATGCGCGACTTGAGTCCAGGACGCGCCGCGGTCGTCGCTACGATAAAGCCAGCCAGGCCCATCGGGATCGCTATCGTAGGTCGTGAGGAAGACCCGGTTGGCGACATCTGGAGAGACGGCTACGTCCATAACATCGCCCAGGCCCGCGGCCATCTGGGACCAGGTGGCGCCGCCATCCTCACTACGATAAGCTGCGGCCGGGCCGGTGGCAAAACGCTCCTCCCCAGAAAACAGATAGAGGACATCCGCGTCATTGGGATCAAGAATCAGTTTGAGGATGCGCAGGCCGTTGGGCAGGTTTTGGCTGACCGGCGACCAGGTGACGCCCCCATCCGTGGTTTTGTACACCTGACCATCTGTGGCGTCCCAAACCGAATGATAAGCTGCGTAACCGATGTTAGGGTTTACAGACGAAAGTTTGATGTCAGTGATGTAGCCTGAGTCCAGGACTTGCTCCACCCAGTCGCCGCGATTCACGCTACGATAAATGCCTTCTTCCGTGCCCAAAAGGATGATATTCGGATCGGTGGGATGGAAGCCGATGGCGCTGGCGTGGGTGGCCTTCAGGCCTTGGGCCGCGCCAATGACATCCCATGTCGCGCCCCTGTCTCGTGAGCGGTAGAAGCCGCTGAGGTCGCTGGCAGCAAGGATCATGCCATCCGGGCCCGCGGCGGCCACAGCAAACCAGCCCCCCGCGCCGGGATTGCTGCGCTGCCAGGGAGAGGCGGGCGTTTGGGCTGTGGCGGGCGCGTTGGGGGCGGCGGATTGAATGGAAGGCGTCGCCAACAAGGGCAGAGGCGCTGGGGTTGGGGCGACGTTGGGCGCACATGCGAGCCCGAGCCCCGCCAGACTACTCAGCGCAATCAACAGTCCTGTAAGCAGGCGCAATGACATTTCAAAATCCTCCTTTCAAGTTGTGTGGCGTCCCATTATAGCATACTCCCAACAAAAAACCGACCCTCATGTCAAGGGCCGGTTCAGGCTGGGGGACAGGGATTCGAACCCCGACTAAGTGATCCAGAGTCACCCGTTCTGCCGATTAAACTATCCCCCAACAGTGAAATGTATTATAGCAAAAGAGCGATGCTTTTTCAAGTTTTCGTCCCTAAAAATTGCAAGCAGACGGTGATAGAGGGAAAGGATTCTGCTGAAATCGAGTTAACAGGAAAATCTTCATCAAATCGTCATATTTCCGTCAAACTGCTGTCATACGCCGTTGCGAAACTGAACTACCCCCATCAGGAACCCGCAGACCTTTTCAGGAGGATTTTACCATGATGATGATGGGCCTTGGCGCCTTTGGCTTGTTGTTTATGCTTTTCTTTTTCATTCTGACCATCGCCGCAGCGATGGCGATGATCAGCTGGCTATTTCCGAAGCCCCTCTCCGCGCCTCCCGCCAATGCCCAAAATCACGCTCCCTGCAGCCTGCCCGACCATGCCGAATCGCAGCGTTCTTCCCATCCGCAAAACGAAACCGCCCTTGAAATCCTCAAAAAACGCTATGCCCGCGGAGAAATCACCAAGGAGGAATATGAGACCATGAAAGCAGATATTTTGGCGTAATGAGCGTCGTTTTCACGCGCCACTCAGCGCCTCTCCCAAACAGGAGCTGCTATGACCCGATTCTTTTCCTTTTCGCCTCTGGCCTTGATGTTGCTCGCGATATCCCTGTTGCTCGCAGCTTGCGGCAATACAGGCCAATCGAGCGCCGCGCCTACGCCAGCGGGACTGTCCCAGGGCAAACCTACTTTCGTCTACCTCTGGACCTTCCCCTGACCCGCCTGACAACAGACGGAACCCATCGTGAATGGGCTAGAGCAAGAATATGGCAACCGCATCGTCTTCCAGAAATTGAACGCTGATGAACCCGATGGACGTGCTGCCCTGAAGGCCTACAAAGCTGCTGGCCATCCTACCGTGATCATCATCGACGCGGATGGCAATCTGGTCTGGATGCAGACGGGCGCATTGCCCAAAGAAGTTTATGTCGAGGGAATCAACAGCGTGTTGTCTCCGTAAAACTGCCCCCATCCCATCGTGGAGGCAGGCATCATGAAAAAAATCGCCGCTGTGGAAGCCATGGGCCTGCTGCTTATCCTGGTAGTGGCAGCCTGCACGGCCCCCGTCCCAAGCCAATTAACCGAAAATCAACCCGCATCCATCCAGGATAGCCTGCAACTCACGGTTTATAAATCGCCCACCTGAGGCTGCTGTGGCGGTTGGATTGAACACGTGGAGGAAAGCGGCTTTCAGGTAAAAGTCAAAAACGTGGATGACCTCTCCTGGGTCAAAACCAAATTCCATCTTCCTTCCAAACTTCAATCCTGCCATACTGCCATCGTGGATGGCTACGTTGTTGAAGGACACGTGCCGGCGCAAGAGATTGAACGACTCCTCGCCGAACGTCCATCGATCACCGGTCTGGCCGTGCCCGGCATGCCCCTAGGGTCGCCTGGCATGGATTACGGCTCCGCCAGCCAACCTTACGACGTCTTGGCCTTTGATCAGAACGGCAACGTTGAAGTCTTCGCCAGCTACTGACAATATCCCTATCCGCTGACGCTCCCTTCATTCACCACACACACCACACACACTGTTCATTTCCCACACATACCGGAGATGCGCCTCAGGCGATCCCGGAACGCTGGCCCCACTGGCGTTCCGGGACTCGTCGCGTCTTCCCCTCGACCTTCAAGGAGATCCGCATGCCCCGAAACCGCCTTTTGACTCTGTCATTCGCACTGCTCATCGCCGCGACGCTTCTCAGCGCCTGCGCCACATCCCAGCCCCAGGACTCCGAGGCCGTCGCGATGGCAGTGGAGGCCACCCTTACAGCTGTGGCCGCCAACGAGGCTTCCCCAAACTCCCCGGCAGCGACGCCCTCTGCCGTTACGCCCCCACCGGATGCGCCGACAACGCCCAAAACCATTCTGCCGCCCCGGGTCAACGGTTTCGACCCTGCGCCCCGCCCGGCCAGCTCCAAAGGCGATCCCAACGCGCCCGTGGTTATCTATGAGTGGTCCGATTACACCTGACCTTACTGCGGCCGCTTCTTCACCGAGGTGGCCCCGCTTCTGGATGAAGCGTACATTCAGACCGGCAAGGTTTACTTCGTCTATAAAGAATATCCCGTCCTCGGACAAAAATCGGTAATGGCCAGTTTCGCCGCACAATGCGCCGCAGATCAGAACAAGTTTTGGGAGATGCACGATTGGCTATTCCAGAATGCATCCAGCATCGGTCCCGAAACGGTGAAGCAGGCCGCTCGGGATCTGGGAATGGATGGCGAGGCGTTCGCCGCCTGTTTTGAACAGCAAACCCCACGGACTCGCATCCAGGAAGACTTTGATGAAGGACGTCGCTGGGGGGCGCGCGGGACGCCCACCTTTTTCATCAATGGCCGAATCATTGGCGGACTGCTGCCCAAAGAGCAGTTCCTGCAGATCGTGGACGGTGTGCTGGCCGAGGCCCTGGGAGGCGACCTGCCCGCGGGCGTTGTTTTGCCCACGCCCGAGCCCACCCCCGATCTCGACTTCGAGCCTGAAACCCACGCGGTGATGGGCGATCCCAACGCGCCCATCACCATAGTTGAATTCTCCGACTACCAGTGCCCCTTCTGCCTGCGTTACTTCAACGACACCCTGGAGCAGATCAAAAAGAACTATGTGGACACAGGCAAAGTGTTCTACGTGTTCAAAGACTTCCCCATCACCCAGATCCATCCGCAAGCGCCCAAAGCCGCGGAAGCCGCGGAGTGCGCTGGCGATCAGGGGCGGTATTGGGAAATGCACGATAGCATCTTTCGAGGACAACAGGCGGAATGGAATCAGAATCCCGACGCTGTCGCCATCTTCAAAGGCTATGCCCAGGCGCTGGGGTTGGATATGGTCGCCTTCAACGCCTGCCTTGATAGTGGAAAATATACGGATGAAGTGGCCGCTGACCTGGATGAGGGTCTTCGCGCAGGCGTCACAGGCACGCCATCCTTTTTCATCAATGGCCAGATGATCAGCGGAGCCCAGCCCTTTGAGGCATTCCAACAGGTCATCGAGAAACAGCTCAGCAAGAACGCGCCTTAATCCACGCATCAAACGCAACAGTCATTCCCAAAGCAAGTTACCCATTCGGCAAGCATCACTCCTTTCGCCACACCGAAGCCGCCCGCAATACGCCGGGCGGCTTCTTTCGTTTTCACACTGGTTTCATGAACTCAATCCTATATCATCCTTTATCTCGATACCTCAGCAGACGCAGGGCGTTGAGCACGACGATGATGGTGCTGCCCTCATGCAGGAGCACCGCGCCGCTGAGCGCGACCACACCTGCCATCGACGCGCCGATGAGCAGGAAGATCACGCCCAGAGACACGGCCAGGTTTTGGACGATGATGTGGCGGCTGGCTCGACTCAGGCCCACGGCGAAAGGCAGTTTCGTGAGATCGTCGGCCATCAAAGCCACGTCCGCGGTCTCCAGGGCCACGGCGGTCCCCGCCGCGCCCATGGCGATGCCTACAGTCGCCGCAGCCAGAGCAGGCGCATCATTGACGCCATCGCCCACCATCGCCACAGCGCCATACTCACGCGTCAGCCCCTTAATAGCTGTGAGCTTATCCTCGGGCAGCAACTCGGCCCGCACATCGGTGACGCCCACCTCACGGGCTATCTTTCGGGCCGCGCGTTGGTGATCGCCCGTAAGCATAATCAGCTTTTGGACGCCCAGTTTGCGCAGCCGCTCCATAACCTCGCGCACGCCCGGTCGCGGCGCGTCGGCCAGGGCCAGCGCGCCGATAATCTGACCATCAACCTGCACCCAGATGGTCGTCTTGCCCTGAGCTTCCAGCTCGTTCAGCAACGCCTCGACCTCCTCATTCCAGCCATGGCCATTCTCCTCCCGAATGAGCGAGGGAGAGCCTACCAGGATGGGATTCCCATTTACCAGGCCGCGCAGCCCCTTGCCCGCCAGATTCTGCACATCCGTAGCCACCGGGGGATCCAGCCGTCGCTCTCGGGCGCCATCCACTACGGCCTTCGCCAGAGGATGGTTGGACTGCTGCTCCACAGCCGCGGCTAAGGTAAGCAACTCCTCAGGACGAACGCCGTTCAGGGGAACGACGTCGGTGATCTGAAATTTGCCCTGAGTCAGCGTTCCTGTCTTGTCGAAGGCCACGACTTTGACCATGCCCAGGTTTTCGAGATGGACCCCGCCCTTGATGAGCACGCCGTTGCGCGCGGCCTGAGCGACGCCTGCCAATACGGTCGCGGGCGTGCCAATGGCCAATGCGCAAGGCGAAGCAGCCACCAGCAGCAACATCCCTCGATAGAAACTGTCCTGCCAGGTCATCCAACCAAGCAAAGGGGGAACAATGATGACCAGGGCCACGAAGATGAGCACCGCGGGCACGAATCGAGCCGTGAACTTCTGGGTGAAGCGCTGAGTGGGACTTTGCTGGCTCTGGGCTTCCGCCACCATCTGCATCACCCGGTTGAGGGTGTTGTCCCGGGCCAGTTTCGTCACCCGGATGTCCAACGCCGCCTCCTGATTGATCGTCCCGGCGAACACTTCATCGCCGGGGGCTTTGGGAACAGGGACGCTTTCACCCGTGATGGGACTTTGGTCGACAGACCCCGCGCCCCGGGCCACTACGCCATCGACAGGAATGCGATCGCCAGGCCGGACGACAACGATATCGCCAATCCGCACCTGAGAAACGGGGAGCTCGACAATATCATCGCCCCGCTTTACCCGCGCGGTCTTGGGCATGAGCTTGCCCAGGGCATTGACAGCATCCCGAGCCCGGTCCAGCGCGTAATGCTCGCCCGCATGCCCCAGGCTGAAGAGAAAGAGCAAAAACGCGCCTTCCGCCCACTCGCCCAAAATGGCCGCGCCCGCGGCCGCAGCCAGCATGAGCACATCCGTGTCGAACTTGCCGCGAAACAGCGCCGGGAGAGCATGGGTGGCGATGTCATACCCGCCCGCGATATAGGAGAGCATGTAAAGGAACAGGGCGATATTCTCGTCGAGACCGAACCAGCGTGCTCCGGCCCAGCCGACGAGGAAGAACGCACCTGCCAACCCAACCAGGATCAGGGTCCAGCGCTCCTGCATCCAATGGGGAAGGAAGGCGGGCGCGCTTCCGTGATCGTGATCATGGTCCTGATCCTTCGCCTCATCTTCATCCACAGGCGCTTGCAACGGACGATATCCCATCTCCCGCAGGATTTGATCAATATCGTCGCGGCTCAGCTCCTGACTGTCATAAGCCACGGAAGCCATGCCCGCGGCGTAATTCACCTGGGCGTGCAACATGCCGGGCAAGGCCATCAACGCCTGGGCGAGGGTGTCGGCCGCATCCGCCGCGGGGATGCTATCGAGAGGGATGGTCTCATGACGATAGCGATCGGAGATGCGAGCGCCCGCATCTCGGGCCAGACGGTCGATCTTGCTCAAAGAAACCAGGTTTGGGTCATAGTGCAGACAGAGTTGGGCTGCGCCATTTTGTCGCACCACATGCGCTTTGGAGACGCCGCGGGTAGCCTCCAGCTCCTGGGTGAGCAGCGAAATGCATGCATCGCCGTCCTCCATCTCGGGCAAAAGCAGGGTGAGATCAAGTTGCAGTTTTTCGGTCATGATCACAAAAATCGGGGAGTTTGGATTTTATAGCGAAGATAAGCTTCTCCGTATTGCTCTTCCAGCCAGAGCTCTTCGGCCAGGGGCAATAGTATGAAGCTGAGGATGATTAACAGATTGACGACCGCGACCAGCGCCGAGTTGACAATGAGGGAGATGCCGGTCAACATGACGATGTCACCCAGATATTGAGGATTGCGGGTGAACTGATATGGACCGCTGGTGATGAATCCGCCTTTCAGGCCGTGGGTGTTTTCCAGGCCCAGAGTACGAACCCCCCAGGCGACGAGCCCCAGCCCCAACGCAGCCAGGGGAACGCCCAACCCGAAGCGGACCTCGGACGGGATGCCCCAGCGGTTCCAGTCGAGGACAATCAGGGCGACCGCCAGGCCGACGGTCAGATAGAACGCACCCCAGGAAAGGACCAGTTTCCATTTCGTCGTCCCGGCAGGCCAGACGCGACGCGAGGGAACCAGGATTGACCAAAGGATCAGCAGGATATACACATATCCGACAACCAGAGCCGCAAGGAAAAGGGATTGAATCAGCATGAGAAGTTTTCTTCAATAAATGCTTATATGAATATATGTTTATACGAATTGCTAAAATAAAAATCGCTCGACGGATCATCCGAAACGGACGTGGTCCAGACCTTGGTCGAAGAGGTCGTGAATGTGCTCGTCCATCAGAGTGTAATAGACATGACGGCCCTCTTTGCGCGCCCGCACAATGCGGAGATTGCGAAGTAACCGTAATTGATGTGAGACCGCGGGTTGGGTCATCCCCAAAATGCGAGCCAAATCTCCTACGCACAGCTCGGTGTGGGCCAAAAGCCCGATGATGCGCACCCGCGTGGGATCGGCGAGGGCTTTGAACAAATCGGCCACCCGAATCGCTGTGTCGTGATCCAACAACAGCTCCGCAGTCGCCCGCGCAACCGCAACCTGGTCGTGGTCGTCGGCGCAGATGGTGAGGCGGTCTTCGGGCAGGTCGTCAGGCATGGGATGGATCCGGCACGCATAAGTGAACACTCATATGTTATCTCCTTTTTTCGCTCCTGTCAAATATGGTACAATGCTCACGCCATGATACTCACAGGATTGATGGGCTGGCCCGTGAGCCATTCTAAATCCCCGGCCATGCACAACGCCGCATTTCAGGCTGCGGGCGTAGAGGGCTACTACGCGCTCTTGCCCGTGCGCGCGGACCGGGTGGGCGAGGCTATGGCCGGCCTGCGCGCACTGGGATTTCGCGGGGCCAACGTCACCGTGCCACACAAGGAGGCGGTCATCCCTTTCCTGGATGAATTGACTCCCGAAGCCCGGGCCATCGGCGCGGTGAATACTATCCTGGTGGATAGCGACGGGCGGCTGGTGGGAACGAACACCGACGCCTGGGGCTTCGCCCGCGACCTGGAAGCTCTGGGGCTGGACTTAAAAGCGATGAGGTCGAGGGGGGCGCTGGTGTTAGGCGCGGGAGGTTCGGCCCGGGCCGTCGCCTACGCCTTGGCAATGCGACTCATCCCCACGCACATCTTCGCCCGCAGGCCCGAGCAGGCCCAAGCCCTGGTCGTCTCCCTCACGCCCTATCTCCCTCGCGGCGACCTGCTCCATGCTCATTCTTGGTCCCAATTGCCCGAGCTCGCGCCCGCGGCCGGGCTCATCGTCAACTGCACGCCCGTGGGTATGACGCCCCACGCCGACGCCTCTCCTTGGCCCGACCATCTGCCTTTCCATCCCCACCAAGCCCTCTACGACCTGGTGTACAACCCACCCCGCACCCGGCTCATGGCCCAGGCCCAGGCCAGCGGCGCGCGGGCGTGGAATGGGTTGGGGATGCTCGTCTATCAGGGTGCGCGGGCCTGGGAGCTATGGACGGGCCAGCCCGCGCCGGTGGAAGTCATGCGCGCAGCCATTGAGTAGGGTTGCCGAACGTGCATGGCATGTGCGCTTCACCCAGACATGGCGCCCGTCAGGGTCTTCACCCGAGCCAGCACGGGCGGAGGCAGCCATTCGAGGGAATGAAAACGTGGATAGACGGAGAGGCGCTCGCGCAGCTCGAAGCCCGCATCTGCGCTGATCGCGGCCAGTTCGGCGATGGCAGGCCAGGGCGCTTCGGGGTTGATGTGATCCC
>CAZDCN010000047.1:0-9656 GCA_964503945.1 uncultured Caldilineales bacterium | reverse complement strand
TAAATAAACGTTGGCGTCGTTGGCGGAGACCTTCTCAGAGGCAGCGTTGGCCGAGGGCTCAACGACGTCATGCGTAAAACGTAAAACGTGAGGCGCTTACGCATGACGCATGACGCATTACGCATTACGCAGTACGGAATACGCACCCATTTTCATCGGTATCGGCGGGCCGCCGCCTATGTCGCCTTT
The DNA here is from genome assembly GCA_964503945.1 of uncultured Caldilineales bacterium. Lineage (GTDB taxonomy): Bacteria > Chloroflexota > Anaerolineae > J102 > J102 > M2005. Next base: position 9,467 of record CAZDCN010000047.1, on the reverse strand, counting down.
CTTCAGGAGCGTCAGGATGTCCTTTCGCCCGTCAGAATGAGGATGGCCCGGCGGATGGCCTCGCTCTCCGCGTCACTGATGAGTTCATCTCGAAAACGATAGTCGTGTTTGCGAATGAACTCATTCAGATGATCGATGAGGGCCTGCCACAGGCGTTGGTGAATAGCCTTGAGTTGGGATGCCGTCCCCTTGTCGGGGCTGAGATGGATGGCCTGATGCAGGTGATTGTAACACAACCCGCCCGCGTTTTCTAAGGCCCCGGCCCAGGCGTCATCCCAATGCCCCAACAGCTCCTGGATGGCCCGGCGCTCCGCCTCCCGCTCATGACGACAGACGGGGCAGTCGCCCCGATGGGGAGAAGCCGCGTCGTGGTTTCGCCTGCCTCCCAGCAGGGAACGACGCGCGGGCGTCTGGGCCTGGGCCCGGCGCAGGGCCTCCTTGAGCATGGCCTGCTCCAAAATGGCCGCGCCCAACCGGGTTCCGGGAAAGCTCAACATCTCCCGGCTGTGGGAAGCGCAAAAGCCCAGGCTTTGGGTGAGCTGCTGGCGCAGACCGAAATCGTTGACGCTTTCGTAAAGCAGGCCTTCCAGAAACGCATGGCCGGTCTGCCGCCCATAATGGCAGATGGGACAACCGGGCGCGTGGGCCATGATGCGGGCCAGGTCTTCCAGGGTGGCGTTGGGATGAGACATGGGGTTGGGGGTTGTGTTTTCTCTAGTTGTGTCTTCGATCCGGGGTTCTCCCTATCCGTGGATCATGTACGAAGCCGCAGCCAGCCGCTCCGCCAGCGCGGTGTGGCGCTTGGGCGCCTGGTCGTTGCGCACGGCGATGCCGATGGCCCGCTTCGCGCCCACCAGCACCACCAGCTCTTTGGCCCGGGTGACGCCGGTGTAGAGCAGGTTGCGCTGGAGCATGATGTAGTGGGTGGTGTGCACGGGCATGACCACCGCCCGGAACTCAGAACCCTGGCTCTTGTGCACCGAAATGGCCCAGGCGTGGGTCAGCTCATCCAGATTGGCCCAGTCATAGGTCACGGCCCGGCCCGCGAAATCCACGGTCAGGGTCTGCATCTCCAGGTCGATGCCCGCAATGACGCCCATGTCGCCGTTGAACACGTCCAGGTCGTAGTTGTTGCGGATCTGCATGACCTTGTCCCCGAGGCGGGACCTGCATCACCCGATCGCCCACGCGCAAGGCCCGGCCCCCCTGAACGCGTTGGGGTTTGCGAGAATCGGGCGGGTTCAGGGCCTCTTGCAGGCGTTGGTTGAGTGCGGCCACGCCCAGCGGGCCCCGATGCATGGGCGTCAACACCTGGATGTCGGCGCTGGGGATGCCGAACCGGTTGGGGATGCGGCGCACCGCCAGGTCCACCACCATGTCCGCGGCCCGATCCACGTCCTCGATGGGAAAGAGAAAGAAATCATTGGCGTCCTTGGGGAAGAGAGGCATCTGGCCCTGATTGATGCGATGGGCGTTGGTGATGATGTAGCTGCCCGCGGCCTGGCGAAAGATGGTCTCCAGCAGCACCACGGCCACCTCGCCCGAATCGATGACATCCCGCAGCACATTGCCCGCGCCCACCGAGGGAAGCTGGTCCACATCCCCCACCAGCAGCAGGTGCGCGCCCGGCTGGATGGCCTTGAGCAGATGGTTGGTGAGGATCACGTCCAGCATGGAGGCTTCGTCCACGATGACCATGTCCACGTCCAAGGGGTTCTCCGCATTGCGCTTGAACGCGAAGCCCTCCCCCGGCGACACTTCCAGCAGCCGGTGAATGGTCCTGGCCTCCGCGCCTGTGACCTCGCTCATGCGTTTGGCCGCGCGGCCCGTGGGCGCGGCCAGGGCGAAGGTCGCGCCTGCGGCCCGCAGCAGGCGGATGATGGCGCGCAGGGTGGTCGTCTTGCCCGTGCCCGGCCCGCCCGTGAGCACGGTGACGGGCCGGGTGAGCGCGGTCTGCACCGCCCGCCGCTGGGCCGGCGCCAACTCCACGCCCAGCTGCTGCTTGAGATAGCGAAACGCCTGGTCCCAGTCGAAGGCCTGGAACGCGGGCAGCCGCGTGGTCCCCGCGGCCAGACGGGCCTCGTTGAGGCGGCGCAGGCCCGCGGCCACGCCGATCTCGCTGTAATACATGGGCGTGAGATAGACGGCCTGGGTCTCCCGCAATTGCAGGGATGCTGGCTGCGCGTGATAGCCCACCGCCTCCACCTGCACCTGCCGCTCCTCCTGCAGGCGGTCGATGGCCGCCTCCACCAGCTCGGGCGGAACCTCCAGCAGCTCGGCGGCCTTCTGCACCAGCGCTTCGCGCGGGGTGAAGACGTTGCCCTCGTCGGTGTCCTGGCTGAGGACGTACTGCACCCCCGCGGCCACCCGTTCCGGGCTGTCGTGGGGGATGCCCAGGGCCCGGGCGATCTTGTCTGCGGTTTTGAAGCCGATGCCGTAGATGTCCCGCTGAAGCTGATAGGGGTTCGTCTGCAGCACGCCGATGGCTGCGTCGCCATAATGTTTGTAGATCTTCACCGCCAGGCCCGTGCTCACCCCGTGGCTCTGCAGGAAGATCATCACCTCCTTGATCTGCCGCTGCTCCTCCCAGGCCTTTTTGATCATTTCCACGCGCTTCTTCCCCACCCCCAGCACCTCCTTCAGCCGGTCGGGCTCCTCGTCGATGATGCGCAGCGCGTCCGCGCCGAAATGGCGCACGATGCGTTTGGCGGTGACGGGCCCCACCCCTTTGATCAACCCCGAGCCCAGGTACTTCTCGACGCCCGCGGCCGTGGCCGGCAGCACGGTGCGATAATCCTCCACCTTGAACTGCCGCCCGAACTTGGGGTGATGCGTCCATTCGCCCCGCATTTCCACGGACGCGCCCACGTGCACCCCGGCCATGTTGCCCACCACCGTCACCAACCCGCGGCGGGGCGCGCTCACCTTGGCCACGGTGTAGCCGTTGTCCGGATTATGGAAGGTGAGGCGTTCGATGACGCCGGTGAGGGTTTCCATGGCGAGGGGGGGCGAAGGGGCGAGGGGGCGTGGCAGTGCGTTCGCGCGCCGACCTCTGGCTTCTGCGCTCTGGCCTCAATCCGACCGAGGGGTGAGGAGCAGCAACCGGTAGCCGTCGGGGTCCTGGTATTCGATGTAGCGGGCCCAGCCTTCGTCCTGGGGCGAATGCACCTTCAGGCCCGCCTCCAGCATGCGCTGATAGAGCAGGTCGATGTCGGGCACGGCCAGGGCGAGATACATGCTGGCCGGGCGGGGCTGGCCCAGGGCCAGGTAAAGCTGCGTGCTGACCAGGTCTGCGACGATGAACGCGTCCGTGGTTTCCACGATGGGCAGCCCCAGAACGTCGCCGTAGAACTCGGCCGCGCGGGCCAGGTCCGCCACTTCCAGCCAGAGGAATTGCAGGGTGGGTTGGATGTCCTGTCCGGTCATGAAGTCTTGATTTCCTTGCCAGTTCGGGGGAATTATGGCATAATTTTTGTTTGGAATGACGATGCAGCATGGTCATTCTACGCCATGGATTGACCGGAAACAAAATCCGCTGTTTCTGTAACGTTCTCCCGCCCCATCTGCATCTAATGGGGGAAGACCAGCGACCCTGCGCCGCTGGTTTCTTATGTGACCCTGCGTCCACAACCAACATCGAGAAAGGTGACACGTCATGACCGTTCAAGCTCCCGTCAAGGAAAAACCCGCGAAAAAGAAGAAGCAGCCGAAAGTCCTGATTTTCACGACCCCCACATGCAGTTGGTGCAAGCGGGCCATGAAGTACTTCCGCGAGCACAACATCAAATTCAAGCAGATCGACGTTTCTCGGGACCCCGTGGCCGCCCGTGACATGCAGAAGATGAGCGGCCAGATGGGCGTGCCCGTGATCAAGATCGGCAAAGAAGTCATCGTCGGCTTCGACAAACCCAAGATCGACAAATTGCTCGGCATTGGCAAATAACCATCAGGCGGAGGCCATGCCCTCACGCATCGGTCCCCCACATAATTCATCCCTACGCTTTCCTGACGACAATTTCAACAATCTCCCCATCAATAATCACAACGGAGTGTGAACAATGAAGATCGAACCTCTTGGCGAACGCGTCCTGATCAAAGTTCTCCAGCAAGCCTCTCAAACCGAAAGCGGCATCTATCTGCCCGAGACCGCGAAAGAGAAGCCCCAGGAGGGCGAGGTCGTCGCCCTGGGCCCCGAGGTGGATGAAGATGACACCCCGCTGGCCGTTGGCGACGTGGTCATGTTCCCCAAGTACACCGGCACCGAGATCAAAATCGACGGCGAGGATTATCTCATCATGGACGCCAGCGACATTCTGGCGAAGATCCACCGAGACTAATCCGGTTTTCATGCCCAACAGCCTCTAGCGCCCGCGTTTTCTGAACGTGGGCGCTTTTTTATGGTATAATTCATAAAAATCAACCGAGAAACAGCGCGCTCCGCACGTTTTGATCCCTGCGCCATGACTTTTCAACCGACGCCCATCACCTTCGAACAATTCCAGCAGTACGTGGCCGAGGCCGTGGAAACCCTGCCCGAGGAGATCAAGAAGATGATGGAGAATGTGGCGGTGACCGTGGCGCTTCACCCCACCGAGGAGCAGAAACGGTCGGTGGGGCTGGGGCCGGGCCAGTCCCTGTATGGTCTCTACCAGGGCGTGCCCCTCACCCAACGCACGTCGTACTACGGCATGGTCCCGCCCGACCGCATCACCATCTTCATGTATCCCATGGTCTATCATTATCCCACACCCGAAGGCGTCCGCCGACAGGTGCAGAAAACGGTGTTGCACGAGATCGGCCATCACTTCGGCATGAGTGAGGAGCGCCTGCGGGCGTTGGGGTATTAGCCAACCGCGGATCGCTTGAACAAATCTTGCCTTACGCCAAGTCGCAAGGACGCAAAGGGAAATATCCATCATCATAAGAAGCCATCATGGCTTCGCCACCCGACGCCGAAAGGCGGAAAGCAGCAAAGACGCTCATCAAAACCCATTCTCCAAAAAAGGACAAAGCACCATGTCTGGACAAATCGTTACCATTGATGGCGGCGAGGCCGCCGCATACGTAGCTCATAAAACCAACGAAGTCATTGCCATTTACCCCATCACGCCCTCCTCGCCCATGGGCGAATGGGCGGACCAGTGGAGTGCGGAGCATAAGCCCAACATCTGGGGAACCATCCCTGTGGTGGTGGAGATGCAGTCGGAAGGGGGCGCGGCCGGCGCGGTGCACGGCGCGTTGCAGACCGGTTCGCTGACCACGACTTTCACGGCCAGCCAAGGGCTGTTGCTCATGATCCCCAACATGTACAAGATCGCGGGCGAGCTCACCAGCACCGTGTTCCACATCGCGGCCCGCTCCGTGGCCGCCCAGGCCCTCTCCATCTTCGGCGACCACAGCGACGTCATGGCCACCCGGTCCACGGGCTTCGCCATGCTCTTCGCCAACTCGGTGCAGGAAGTCATGGACTTCGCGCTCATCGCCCAGGCATCCACCCTGAAAGCCCGGGTGCCCTTCCTCCACATCATGGACGGTTTCCGCACCTCCCACGAAATCAACAAAGTGGAGAAGCTGAGCGATGACGTCATGCGGGCCATGATCGACCCCGAGCTCATCCGGGCCCACCGGGCCCGGGCGCTGAACCCCGAAAAGCCCTTCATCCGCGGCACCGCCCAAAACCCCGATGTCTTCTTCCAGGCCCGGGAGACGGTGAACCCCTACTACCTGAAAACCCCGGACATCGTCCAGGAAACCATGGACGAGTTCGCCAAACTCACCGGCCGCGAATACAAGCTCTTCCAATACGTGGGCGCGCCCGACGCGGAGCGGGTCCTCATCATGATGGGCTCCGGCGCGGAGACCGCGGAAGAGACCGTGAAATGGCTGGTGGAACGGGGCGAGAAGGTGGGGCTGGTCAAGGTGCGCCTCTACCGCCCCTTCTCCACCAAACACCTGATGCAAGCCCTGCCCGCCACGGTGAAAAAGGTGGCCACCCTGGACCGCACCAAGGAGCCGGGCGGCGCGGGCGAGCCCCTCTATCTGGATGTGGGCAACGCCATCAGCGAGGCCATGCGCGAGGGCATCGCCCCCTTCAAGCACGCGCCCATGGTGGTGGGCGGCCGCTACGGCCTCTCCTCCAAAGAATTCACCCCCGCCATGGTCAAAGGCGTCTTCGATGAACTGAAGAAAGAACATCCCAAAAACCACTTCACCGTGGGCATTTACGACGACGTCACCCACACCAGCATCGACTTCGATCCCGACTTCGACATCGAACCCGACGACACCTTCCGCGGCATGTTCTGGGGGCTGGGCTCCGACGGCACCGTGGGCGCGAACAAGAACTCCATCAAGATCATCGGCGAAGAGACCGACTTCCACGCCCAGGGCTACTTCGTCTACGACTCCCGCAAGGCGGGCGCGTGGACCATCTCCCACCTGCGCTTTGGCCCCCGGCCCATCCACAACACCTACCTCATCAAACACGCGGACTTCGTGGCCGTGCATCAGTTCGAATTCCTCTTCCAGCGGGACATGCTGGCCTACGCCAAAGAGGGTGCGACCTTCCTCCTGAACGCGCCCTATCCGCCGGAGGAGGTGTGGGATCACCTGCCGCGCGAAGTCCAGGAAACCATCATCAAAAAGAAGCTCAAATTCTACGCCATCGACGCCTATAGCGTGGCCAGGGAAACGGGCATGGGCCGCCGCATCAACACGATTATGCAGACTTGCTTCTTCGCCATCAGCGGCATCCTGCCCCGCGAGGAGGCCATCGGCAAGATCAAAGAAGCCATCGTCAAGACCTACAGCAAGAAGGGCGAGAAGATCGTCGAGCAGAACTTCGCGGCCGTGGACGCCAGCCTGGCCCATCTCTACGAAATCCCCGTTCCCGACCAGGCCACCAGCGAGCTGACCATGAAGCCGCCTGTGCCCGATGATGCGCCCGACTTCGTGAAGAACGTCCTGGCCAAAATGATCGCGGGCGAAGGCGACGAACTGCCGGTGAGCGCCTTGCCCGCGGACGGCACCTATCCCAGCGCCACCACCCGCTGGGAGAAGCGCAATCTCGCCCTGGAAGTGCCCGTGTGGGAGGAGGACATCTGCATCCAGTGCGGCAAGTGCGTCCTGGTCTGCCCCCACGCCGTCATCCGCGGCAAAGTCTTCGACCCCAAATATCTGGAGGACGCGCCCGAAGGCTTCCAGTATGCCGACGCCCGCTGGAAGGAATTCAAGGGCATGAAGTACACCCTGCAGGTGGCTGTGGAGGACTGCACCGGCTGCACCCTGTGCGTGGAGGCCTGCCCCGTCACCGACAAGCAGGACCCCAACCGCAAGGCCATCAACATGCGTCCGCAGCTCCCCCTGCGCGAGAAAGGCCGCCGCGATTGGGATTTCTTCCTGGAGCTGCCCGAAGTGCCGCGCACCAACGGCCTCAAGTTCACCAATGTGAAAAACATCCAGCTCCTGGAGCCCCTGTTCGAGTTCTCTAGCGCCTGCCCCGGCTGCGGCGAAACCCCCTACATCAAACTCATGACCCAGCTCTTCGGCGACCGGATCGTGGTGGCCAACGCCACCGGCTGCTCCAGCATCTACGGCGGCAACCTGCCCACCACCCCCTGGGCCGTGAACAAAGAGGGCCGCGGCCCCGCCTGGAGCAACTCCCTCTTCGAGGACAACGCCGAGTTCGGCCTGGGCATGGCTCTCACCATCGAAAAACAGACCGAATACGCCCGGGAGCTGGTGGAGCGTCTGCGCGACGTCATCGGCGACGACCTGGCCAACCGGCTGCTCACCACCGATCAGAGCACGGACGCAGGCATCGAGCTCCAGCGTCAGCACGTGGCCGAGCTCAAGGCCAAACTCCAGGGCGTGGACACCCTGGACGCCAAGGACCTGCTCAGCCTGGCCGACATGCTCGTCCGCCGCGGCGTGTGGATCATCGGCGGCGACGGCTGGGCCTACGACATCGGCTACGGCGGCCTGGATCACGTGCTGGCCTCGGGCCGCAACGTGAACATCCTGGTCATGGACACCGAGGTGTATTCCAACACCGGCGGTCAGGCCTCCAAGGCCACGCCCATGGCCGCGGCCGCCAAATTCGCCATCGCGGGCAAGCCCCTGCCCAAGAAGGACCTGGGCATGATGGCCATGAGCTACGGCTACGTCTATGTGGCCCAGGTCGCGTTCGGCGCCAGCGACAGCCAGACGGTGAAAGCCTTCATTGAGGCCGAATCCTACGACGGCCCCAGCCTCATCATCGCCTACAGCCACTGCATCGCCCACGGCTACGGCCTGGAGGATGGCATCGACCACCAGAAACTGGCGGTGCAGACCGGCTTCTGGCCCCTCTATCGCTACGACCCGCGGCGTCGGGCCCAGGGCAAGAACCCGCTGGTCCTCGACTCTCGCGATCCCAAGAAGCCCTTCAGCGACTACGCCATGCGCGAGGCCCGCTTCCGCATGTTGTTCAAGACGAACCCGGATCACGCGGAAGAGCTGCTGGACGCGGCCCAGAAGGACATCCTCGAGCACTGGGAGAAGCTCAAGGCCCTGGCCCAGGTCGCCAGCCTGTAAACCCAACCTTCAACATCTCTCCAGAGACCTCCGGCGTGCTGAGAACGCCGGAGGTCTTTTTTTTCCCACGCCCCCCGCCCCGCGGAATTTTTCATCTCCCTTTCAGGGAACGACTACAAACAATTTTGCGTATCTGGTATAATAGAAGCGTCAGAGTTCCCAACCCTTTCGGATCTGACTCCTTCCCACCACGAGGACAATTATCATGGCAGAAAAATTCGATCGTTTTACGAAACGCGCACGCAGAGTGTTGCAGATAGCGCAGGAAGAAGCTCAACGACTCAATCACAACTACATCGGCACCGAGCATCTGTTGCTTGGTCTGGTCAAAGAACAGAATGGCATCGCGTCCAAGGTGTTGGCCGAGCTGGGCGCGACCCCCGATAAAGTCATCTACGCGGTGGAGCGCACCGTGGGCCGCGGGGATCGCCCTTCCTTCGGGCGGCCCGTGCTGGCTCCCCGCACCAAGCGGGTCATTGAGCTGGCGGTGGACGAGGCCCGGCTCATGGGGCATCACTACATCGGCACCGAGCATCTGCTCCTGGGCCTGGTGCGCGAGGGCGACGGCATCGCCGTGAATGTGCTCCGCAGCCTGGGCCTGAGCCTGGAGCAGATCCGCGCCCAAACCGCGCGCACCATCCTGCAAAAGCAGGAGCAAACGACCTCATCCCGGCGGGGGAAAAAGGGCAAGGAGGGAGAGACGCCCCTGGTGGATCAACTGGGCGTGGACCTCACCGCCCGGGCCGCGGAAGGGAAGCTGGACCCGGTCATCGGGCGGGAAAATGAGATCGAGCGGGTGATCCAGATCATGTCCCGCCGCACCAAGAACAACCCCGCGCTCATCGGCGAGCCGGGCGTGGGCAAGACCGCCATCGTCGAGGGCCTGGCCCAGC